>JAWLEH010000133.1:0-8237 GCA_041686215.1 Balneolaceae bacterium
AGGTGAGTTTTCAGAAACAGATCGAAAATCGAAAATCGCTACGTCTTATAAATCGCATATCAATACTCCAGATCCTTTTCCACGTCATCATGAATCCCGGTTTAGCGATTGATGAGATTTCCGATATTCGATTTGCGATTTTATTTTGTAAGGGCGGATCACTCCAACAACGAAAACAACCTCTCATACGCCTCAATCAGCAATTGCCGTACCGGCAGGCCGCGTTCCCAGATGGCGGTTTGATGACGTTGGTACTCTTTTCGGCCTTCTTCGGTTTCAATACGAATAGGTACCAGGCCGTGATCCCGGAGATCATACGGGCTGGCTTTCATGTCAATCGTGCGGGCATCCAGAGCCAGGAGAAAAGCCTCGCGAATCACCTCACTGGAGATCCAGGGGTAGAGTTTATACGCCCATTTGTAGATATCCATGTTGGAGTGGATGCAGCCCGGCTGCTCGGTCTCCTGAAATATGTCGCGGCTGAGCTGTTTTCGGTTCATCGGCCGGGCTTCATCCGTAAAAAAACGGAATGCATCATAATGCGTGCAGAGAAGCGGACGGGATTCCACAATCCTGGTGATTTCATCATCAGGCAGGCGCAGCGGAACCTGGCTGTGGCGTACATCGCCGGCTTTGTAAACCATCGCCCATTCATGCATCCCAAAACATCCGAAAAAAGGCTTGGTCTGATTGGTTTTTACCAGAAGGTTGTGCATCCACCGGGCGGCCCGCATTCGTTTTTCGGGAAAAAGGCGGGTGTCCAGAAAGGCTGCGTTATCTTCAACAATCAGTTCACTTAATTCCGGAAGACATTCGCGCCCTGAATCGAGTATAAGATGGACACCGGCACCGGGACTCCATCGCATCAAATGAGAGGGGCGGAATTTGTAATATTCAAACAAAAAATCCAAAACGGGCTGCTTCTCCTGGCGGGAACGTTTTTCGAGGTAAGGTTCCAGTATCGGGGCCAGTTCCCGGTGGTGGTGTTCCATCATCGCCTGCCACTTTTCCGGATCCAGAGCTGAAACGGATGTTACCGGTGCGTTTAGAGTCTGTTGATACATAGCTCCTAAAATAGGATTCTTTTAACTTCAATGAGAACTTCAAATGTAGTACAATTACATAACCTGAATCTCCCGACTATGCTGAAAGAGATCCTCCATTTTATCCTTCATCTTCGGCTGCACTATCAGTTTTTGATACTGTCCGGCGGATATCTGTTGGGGGGATTTTTGGCAGGAGAGATGAACGTTGACACCTATCTGTGGCAGTTTTTGAATGTGCATATTCTGCTCTTTGGAGGTGCCACAGCCTACAACTCCTGGTGGGATAAAGATAAAGGACCCATTGGCGGACTAAAACATCCCCCAAAAATGGAACCCTGGATGCATCCGGCATCGCTCGCGTTGATGTTTGCAGGACAGGCTGCTGCGATGAAAGTGGGCATCATCTATTCCATTATCTATTTTACCAGTATGTTGTTTTTCTGGCTCTACTCCACACCGCTTGCCCGCTGGAAAAGTACGCCTCATTTGAGTCTGTTTGCGATTGCCGTAAGTACGGGTCTGAATTCGGTTATGTTGGGTTTGCTTGCAGCCGGGGGATCATTTTCTCTTCAGGTATTGTTAGCTGCAGCAGGCGCATCCATTATTCTGGTATCCCTCTATCCGGTGTCCCAGATATTTCAGATCGAAGAAGACCGGCAGCGGGGTGATACCACGTTTGCATTACAATATGGAGTGGCAGGAGTTAAACGATTTTTCCTGTCATTTTACACCGCTGGAAGTTTATTGCTCTGTATTGCATTGATGCTCGACAGCTTGTTGGCCGGTACTTTATTGCTTGCCGGAACCACGATTTCCGGCATTATTATTGCACAATTTATATTTGGGCTAAGCGGACGAAAAGAAGAGTACAGAATTGTTATGAAAACGAAATTTTATGCGTCGCTCAGCTTTGTTACATTTTTTCTTGCGGCTATTATCATTCGATACAGTTAATAAGCCGTTTAATAAATAGAATCTACTTACGCTATGACAGAAGTAAAAAACAGGGAAATTACCCGCGATGTTCTTGATAATGCATTCACCTATAATCAATACAGAGAGTTGACAAATCAACTTCTCGAGGAAGGAAAAACCACTGGAGAAAATCACTCTGAGGCAATGCTCCACTATACGAAAATGAACCTGCATCGTATGCGGCGCCATGATAAACGTACAGAGCTCAATGATGAACTTGTTGAGAAGCTGGAGGAGGTAGACCAGGAATGGATCTGGCTGGTGCTGACTGAAGCCTGGTGTGGCGATGCGGCCCAATCCCTGCCCATTATCAGCAAGATGGCAGATGTAAATGACAACATTACACTTCGTCTGATTTTAAGGGACGAAAATCTGGATATCATGGACCAGTTTCTTCAAAACGGGAAAAGCCGGTCTATTCCCAAACTGGTCTGTGTAGACAGTGACACTCTCGAAGCCATTGGAGACTGGGGACCTCGTCCGCAGGAGGCACAGGAACTCTATGATGAGTTGCGTGAAAACCCGGATATGGCTTACCAGGAAGTTGCTGAAAAACTGCACAAATGGTATGCTGATGATAAAGGCCAGGCTATTCAGCAGGAGTTCATCTACGCGATTGATGAGTGGAAACGAGCCTGACATAAAGTCCCCCTTTTTAAAAGGGGGATTGAGGGGGATTTAAAAGGTCTACTGAAAATATCGAACACCCAATAACGAATGATGAATATTGAATGAAAGGGTGTTCGATATTCAGTGTTGGACATTCGATATTCGACAAATTTCCACAAATCGCCATACCCTCTGCACTATGCACTTTTCACCTCGCTTTCATCTATCATCTTTTATCTCTTATCTTCTCTGAACCATGCCAGACGTACGATCCTCCTTTTACGATCACATCGCACAGACAAGCGACGCGCCGATGGGCCTGGAAATCGAGAAGGCGGAAGGGTGCTACATTCACACCACAGACGGACGCTCATTTGTGGACCTGATCTCCGGAATTGCGGTGAGCAGCCTGGGGCATCGTCACCCAAATGTGATTGCAGCTATAAAAGAACAGCTCAACCAGCATCTACATGTAATGGTGTACGGTGAGTTTATTCAAAAACCTCAAAGTGAGTTTGCGCAACTACTCTGCGATCAGCTACCGGATCAGCTCGACCGGGTCTATTTTGTGAATAGCGGCACCGAAGCAAATGAAGGTGCACTAAAGCTTGCCAAGAAATCAACAGGACGATCAAAGTTCGTCGCGTTCAAAAACAGCTATCACGGCGATACACACGGCTCTCTCAGCGTAACCGGCCGCGATGTCTATCGAAATCCTTACCTGCCGCTGCTTCCGGATGTTACCTTCATCGAGTTTAACGATCCCGATCAGCTCGACTGGATTGATGAAGAGACTGCGGCCGTCATAATGGAGCCAATACAGGGTGAGGGAGGCATTATCCCCGCCGAGACCGAATGGCTGAAGGCGGTTCGCAGGCGGTGTGATGAAACCGGCGCCGTACTCATTTTTGATGAGATCCAGACCGGGTTTTACCGAACCGGCAGCCTTTTTGCCTTTCAGCACTACGGCGTTGTTCCCGATATTCTCTGCCTGGCCAAAGCGATGGGCGGCGGAATGCCGATGGGGGCGTTTGTCTCGTCCAGCGACCGGTTTGAAGCGTTTAAATACGATCCACCGCTGAATCACGTCACGACCTTTGGCGGCCACCCGGTTAGCTGCGCCGCGGCCCATGCCAACCTGCAGACTCTGCTTGATGGTGACTTTGAGCAGAAAGCATTTCGCATTGCCGAATTGGCGTGCCATATTCTTCGGGGAGATGGTATCACGGAAGTTCGCGGACGAGGCGCTATGCTCGGTCTCCAGCTCCGCGACGCTGAACTGACCCAAAACGTTGTAGAGTACTGCTTTGAAAAGGGAATCATCCTCGGCTGGACGCTTCACTCTAACTCTCTGGTTCGCATCGCTCCACCGCTGATCATCGATGAGCGGCTTCTGGAAACGTGCTTTCAAACCATCCTGGACGGGGTCAAAAAACACAGCTGAACGGTTCTGACTGCAGCGTGAGCCGCCATTGCCTCATCCCCTGCCTGCCTACTCAACTCCTCCCCCTCCCCCTTCCCATTTCTATTTATCGGCGTTTTATTCGGACATTCTGGGCCTGCCGATAAACAATAACCGGACGTTTTTGTGGCTTCATTTGCAAGAACATGAATATTGGATTACCATACGGCGAAAGGCGGGGATGAAAGATTTGAGGAGAAATAGATTTATGTAGCCTATCTTTTCTGCTTGTTCCCAATAATGGAACTTCTTATCTTTTTTTATGCGAGTATTTGCCCGAAAGACATTACGTGAGTTTTGGAACAATCATTCGGACAGTGAAGATGCATTAAAAGCGTGGTTTTCTGAAGCTGAAAATTCCCAATGGGAATCACCTTCTGATATAAAGAATAAATATCCACACGCCAGCATTCTTCCTGATAATCGGGTGGTTTTCAATATTAAGGGCAATAACTATCGGTTAGTAGTCAAAATTAATTATGATTACGGACAGGTATTCATCCGTTTTGTAGATACTCATGCCGAATACGACAAAATTGATGCAACGACAATTTAAAGCGGATATTAATTATGCAAATTCAACCCATACATACCGAAGCCGATTATCAAAACGCATTAGATCGTATTGAAGAAATTTTTGATGCCAAACCCGGAAACAAAGAAGGTGACGAATTGGAAATATTGGGGATTTTAGTGGATGAATACGAAAAAAAACACTTCCCTATCGAAGCGCCAAAACCGGTTGAAGCGATCAAGTTTAGAATGGATCAGCTTGGCATGAAGCAAAAAGATCTGGCAAAAATTTTAGGTTCGAAATCTCGGGCGAGTGAAATTCTATCCGGTAAACGATCACTTTCACTTCGTCAAATTAAAATATTGTACCGAAAACTCGGTATCCCGGCTGAAGTTTTAATCCAGGAGCCAGATCCGGTTACATAACAAAATGCTTCAAACTGAACAGATCGGATGCCTTTTCTAATATAGAAGTTTTTAGCCATGCCGGATAGGCGCCAAACCGTTAACTGTCCTAATACTTCAAGTATTCGTCAAATAACTTCAAGTGTTGTTGATCGTTGATTGATTACGTACATATTTTTATTCAACCCAGATGAATCATGAGCAAAAATTTAATAAACAGAATTACGAGAAAGCCGAATATTTGTCACGGTAAACCCACAATCCGAGGGTTACGATATCCCGTTGACATAATGCTGGATTTATTAGCTTCGGATATGAGTATTGATGAAATACTGGTTGATTATCCTGATTTGGAGAGGGAAGATCTGTTGGCTTGCCTTGAATATGCTGCTCAATTATCGCGAACGAAGAATACGCAAAAAGTTGTCCAGTGAGAGTTCTTGTTGATGCTCATCTCCCCAAACGCTTATCTGATTTTTAATCAGCTCATGATATTGAGTCGAATCACACATTAGACCTGCCTAAAAAGGATGCAACTCCTGACCCTGAAATTATCCGTTTTGCAGATGACGAAAATCGAAAAAGTGGTTTCAAAGGATAGTGAATTTCTCGATAATTACATTTTGGATGGGAGCCCCAGGAAACTGTTACTTGTTTCAACCGGCAATATCAAAAATCAGAACCTGATTCGATTGTTTTAGAAAAACCTGGACACATTAAAATCTCTGTATGAAGAAAATTCAGTGATCGAAATTAACGAAGAAGAAATCCAGGTGCACTATTGAAAACGGATCGATCCGGGCCGATATCACCTTCAGGAAAGGGATAATCTCGGAGGGGGAGATTTTCAGAGTCGACGGAGTGCAAACGGTCGGTTATACTCCTGAAAATGAGTTGACGAAAATGACCTATTACAACGAAAAAAGGGAGCCCAAAATGATCGTTCTTTATGGTGATAATCTGTCGGACCGGCGAGAGTTTCATGTTTGGCACGAAGACGGCACCCGGTTAGTAGAGTCAGATGAGACGATGTTCAGGATGTGGTATGACAATGGCCAGCCGCGACTGCACGTTGCATCACTGAACGGGGAAACCTACGGTAAAATGGTTTCATGGCACGAGAATGGCCGGATGAAATCCGAGCATCACTTCATCAATGGAGTTAAACACGGATCGTTCAAAGAGTGGGATGAAGAGGGAGATGTGATCAGTGAGCAAACCTACGATATGGGAGAGTTGGTGGAGTAGATTCAAACTCAAGTTCCGCAAAATGGCGGTTTGGCTACAAAATATGTTTCATTAAAGTAGTTTGTAGATAAAATGAATGGCGTTCACCCATCCAGAGATGTAACCAGAGGCTGTCCAAAAAGGTAAAATTCATCGAACACTGCTTAAATAATTTAGGCTTTCCCTCCGTACTCACCCTATATCCCTCTCTAACTAATAGAGAGGGATTAAATGTCTAAATTATTTAAGCTGATTTGGTTGACGATTTACTTTTTGGACTGCTTTGGCATGGCCGTAGCCCCACAGGTTCACACCGTGAATCTGTGGGGTAGTAAGCAGACCAAATAGTAAAGAAGCGCCGTAGTTAGCGCCATCAGTCGAAATCTGAATACAACCTTAGTCATAAAATTCGAATAGGTAGCCTGATTGGTATTCAATAAAACAGATTCTGGATAAAGATGGGCACAAGTGAGTCAACTACGCCAGCAGGCTTCGATGACCGCGGGCGAATTGCTTAACACTTGCGACAGGTGGGGATGGACACAAGTGACGCTTCGCTGAACACTTGCGCCAGATTGGCCGTGTGGGTGTATATAGTTTCTACCCACAAGGTTTCCCGTAGAACTTTAAAAATTATTTTTTCCATCTCATCCGGTATTTTAATTTCTCTTACAATTCCGTTAGTTGCCTGACGTGAAATGCAGAAAACCGGGAAAAGGGATGCTTTATGAGTAAAGACAAGATTGTGATCTACGGCAGCTACGGCTATACCGGCCGGCTGATAGTGGAAAAAGCTGACGCATTGCATGCGAAGGTGATTCTGTCCGGCCGGAATGAGGAGAAGCTACAAAGCCAGTCAGATGAACTTTCCATGCCGTACGAAGCCGCAGACCTGTCAGATCCTGAGCAGATGGACCGTTTGCTGAGCGATGCCAACCTGGTGATTCACTGCGCGGGCCCGTTCATTCACACCTACAAGCCAATGCTTGATGCCTGTATCCGGAATCACTGCCACTACCTGGATATTACGGGTGAGATTGAGGTGTTTGAGGGGATCAAGTCAAGAGATGAAGAAATAAAGGGAGCGGGAATCATGGCGATGCCCGGTACCGGGTTTGATGTAGTGCCTACGGATTGTCTGGCGCTCTATCTGAAAAAACAGATGCCCGATGCTGTAAAGCTTGAGCTTGCGTTTATGGGACTCGGCGGTGGCGTTTCTCACGGAACCGCACAAACCATGGCGGAAAACCTTGGTAGCGGCGGTGCCATCCGTAAAGATGGGAAGATAAAGTCGGTGCCTGCAGCCTTCAAAACCCGGACGATTGATTTTGGATCAAAGACAAGAACGGCAGCGTCTATACCCTGGGGTGATGTATCCACGGCGCACTTTACAACCGGGATTGAAAATATTGTTGTTTACACAGCGATGAAGCCCTCTGCCATCAAAATACTGAAGATGACCAACCTTGTCGCACCGGTTCTGAGAATGAACGGGATACGGTCGCTGGTGAAAAAGCTGGTGAGCCGGAAAGTAACCGGCCCCGGCGAGCAGGAGAGAGAAGAAGGAGTGAGCCATATCTGGGGAGAAGTTCAAAACCGGGAAGGAAAAACCGTAACAGCTTATCTGACCACCCCCGACGGGTACAAGCTAACCGCGCTAACATCCCTGCTCATCGCCCGGAAAGTTGATTCCGGCGACTTCAAAACCGGCTACCAAACCCCGGCCTCAGCCTACAGTGAAGATTTGATTTTGGAAATTGAGGGGGCGGTCAGGACTGCAAAAAAAAAGGCTAATATCAGAGCAAAAAAAGACAAATGAGATGGATAAAAAAATCTGATAGCTTATTCAATCTGCTGTCACAGTAAAATCGTATCCGATTTACTCAAATTGATTGGTAAAGAATTTTAATGGTTTCGGCATGAACTCCCTGTGGTCTTGCCACAGGGATGAAATGCCGTTGCGCGGAGCGCAAAAAAGGAATAGGTTTGGGATGTGGTTG
>JAWLEH010000029.1:0-33880 GCA_041686215.1 Balneolaceae bacterium
GTACATTATCGTTGACCTGGTTGTGTTTCAATACATAAAATTCGGGTCATACACGGGTTCTTCCGAAGGAATGCCTTTGGCGAAATCCCGTACGCGGTACATTATCGTTGACCTGGTTGTGTTTCAATACATAAAATTCGGGTCATACACGGGTTCTTCCGAAGGAATGCCTTTGGCGAAATCCCGTACGCGGTATATTGTCGTTGACCAGTTTGTGTTTCAAATATTTCAAATTGGGTCAACATGAGTTCTTTTGAGGGTATATCTGCAGAAAAATCCACTATATAGTACTTGTAATAATTCAATGGGAAGCTTCTTGCTGTCTTTTGAAACACGGAGCCCGTAGCTCAGTCGGTTAGAGCGCCAGGTTGTGGCCCTGGAGGCCGTGGGTTCAATTCCCATCGGGCTCCCATTATTTTGAATTAGTGATTTTCTCTTGTCAGCCATTCAAGGTGTTTGTGCAGAGATGGTTTACGTCTTTGTCTCTGTATATAAGGTGTGATCGCTAAAATTATATCTGACACTATGATTTGGTTTGATCTATCGAATCTAATTGGTGAATCATATTAAAATCATGGCTGTAAGACGTTGATTTGTTACATGCCGCGTTCGTCTAGGGGTTTAGGACGCCGCCCTTTCACGGCGGTAACACGGGTTCAAATCCCGTACGCGGTACATTAACACTGATCTGATTCTGTTTTATATCATATAATTTGGGTCATACACGGGTTCTTCCGAAGGAATGCCTTTGGCGAAATCCCGTACGCGGTACATTAACACTGATCTGATTCTGTTTTATATCATATAATTTGGGGCACACGGGTTCTTCCGAAGGAAAGTCTTTGGAGAAATCCCCTGCACGGTACTTCAAAAGAGCATCAAAACTTCTGATTTTGATGCTCTTTTTCGTTTCATATGGTATCAACCTGAGTTCGATTTAAAAAATCGAAAAAGCAGTCCAAAAAGGGCGTTTGTTACGTTAATTTGTCAATCATCATGTCGTATCACACAACAAGTGCGAGATAACACTCTTTTTGGAATGCTTTTAGTGATATTCTAAAAATTTAAGAATTGAACTCAGGTTGTCGTGCCATTTTCTGCTAATTTTATTCTAACTCAGCTACAAAACTAATTATCACACTCGCTGTGATGACTTGAATTCTTAGCTGAACATGCTTACCCATTATCAGAGCACCTGAGAAAAACGAAATCGTATCATCCCACAATGAACAGAAGCATACTGTTTAACAGGGCAATTACTAAGCTGTAAAGAAAAGCCCACCCAAAACTTTTTATCTTAAGCCCCTCCACAAGACTATCTGCAAGCATAATGATCCATGCATTTATCACCAACGTAAACAAACCCAGTGTCAGAATATTTAACGGCAATGTGAGCAGCAAAATCAGGGGACGAATCAACACATTTAACAGTGCAAGTACAACAGCTACACCAAGTGCTGTGAAGTAATTTTTGATCGTAACGCCGGTCAATAATTTAGCACCTGCGAAGATCACAATACTGTTTATTAATAATGTTTTTATCATCAGGGAAAGGTTTTATTTACATTTGACCCTGATACGGAACACCACAAATAAAGTTCAGTTATGACCTTTAAATTATATCCTTCCCTTACAGATGTACCTGCCATCCAATTATATAATATACTTAAACTCCGTCAGGATGTTTTTATCATTGAACAAGACTGTATCTACAATGATATCGACGGGAAAGATGATTTTTCGAAACATCTTTTAATGATGGATGATCGGCGGCGGTTGGTGGCTTACCTTCGTATGGTGCCAGCCGGAGAAAAATTCGAAGAGTGGTCGTTAGGCCGAATTGTCGTTGATCCGGTCTATCGTGGAAACCAACACGGGAAAGAGTTAATAAAAAAGGCTGTCGGGTTGCTTCAGGAAAAAGGGGTAAGCAAGATTCGCATTGAAGCGCAAGCGCATCTTGAAGATTACTATAAGGCACTTGGTTTTAAACCAGTTTCAGCGATTTATTCTGTTGATAACATTCCCCACCTACAGATGCTGCTGAAAATTGTTTAGTTTTGTAAAGGTATTTATTTATTCTCAGCCTGTTGTAACAACAATGGCAATAACCACAAGCAGAGCAATTTTAAAAAGCAGAGATTTCCAGTTTTTCATTTTCTTGAGAGCAAGTTTTTTTGTTAGATAAATTTAAGGAATAGTATTTATAAAAAGATCTAATCAAGATCAAGTTATCCACATTCCAGCGTTCATCTTTTTTGTTTATAAATAACTGAGCCAACAGGCTTCTATTCACAAGAGAGCGGGGTTGGCGCTTTGTTACATTATAAATTAAAAAATCTTAATAAATCATTCGTTGTCGAGAGTGCGCCTGCCAAGTCGTTTTGAATTTCCAACAACGTTAATAGAACTGGCGGCCATAGCAATTTCTGCAAGGACAGGATGCATCCACCCTATTACAGCTACAGGAATCATCAACACATTGTAGAAAAATGCCCAGAACAGGTTTTGCCTGATTTTTTTCATCGTAATCCGACTCAGTGTAATCGCCTGAACAACTGAACGCAAGTCTCCTTTTATCAATATGATAGATCCTGCCTCAATCGCTATATCCGTACCTGAACCAAGCGCAATCCCCACTTCGGCCTGAGATAAAGCCGGCGCATCGTTTACCCCATCCCCAACCATAGCCACAACCTCCCCGTCTTTCTGTAGCTCCTTCAGTATTTCTACTTTCTCTTCTGGCCGCTTTTCAGCCTGCACAGACTGTACTCCCGTGGCCTCTGCAATAGCCTCTGCTGCTGTTTGATGATCTCCAGTCACCATCATCGTTTTATACCCCATCCGGTGAATGTCGTCCACAACGGATGCAGCCTCATCCTTCACACGATCCTGAAGCGCCAAAGCAGATATCAACATGTTATCAACACTTATGTAGATAACTGTTTTCCCCTGGTTCATCCATTCCCTTGCTTTACTCTTTACGACCTCCGGTAGTTCAATTTTTTTTAATTCCATAAGCGCCCTGTTCCCGGCGCAAATCTGCTTCTCACCAACAACTCCTTCAACTCCCATTCCAGTATGTGAAGAAAATGATTCAACTGCCGGTAGCGGGTTACCGGTATTTACTTTCTGAACAATCGCTTTGCCAATGGGGTGTTCAGATCTCGACTCAATAGCAGCAACTCCGGCCATGATCTGGTCTGATTCTTTTTCAGTGTCGAATGTTTCGATATCAGTAACTTGCAGCTCACCCTTTGTAAGGGTTCCGGTTTTATCAAAAACGATCGTGGTAACTTCCTGAAGACGTTGTATAGCTTCTCCCCTGCGTATCAATATTCCATTTTCAGCACCGAGACCTGATCCAACCATCAATGCCGTAGGCGTTGCCAGGCCAAGTGCACAGGGGCAGGCTATAACTAATACAGCAAGAGAGGCATAAAACGCCTGACTTAACGGGGGTAAACCCGACAATACCCATGGCACATACTGCTCTCCGGTTTGAAGAAGCGGCTCAAAGAGTCCCGGGAAAGCCCACCACGATATAAACGTTATTCCCGCAATTGCCAGAATTACAGGAACAAATACGGCTGTAATTTTATCTGCAACATTTTGGATGGGTACTTTTGACCCTTGAGCTTCTTCTACAAGTTTCACCACCTGGTTTAAAAAAGAATCCTCGCCCACACGCTTCACTACCGCCCGTATGGATCCCTCCGTGTTTACAGTACCGCCAATTACCTCGTCCCCTGGTTTTTTAACAACCGGCAGCGATTCACCTGTTACCATGGCCTCATTCACACTGCATGTTCCGTCAATCACTTCACTGTCTGCCGGTATTTTTTCACCGGGACGAACCAGGAGTGTTTCACCCTTTTTAAGTTCCGATACATCAACCTGCATTTCTGTACCGTTGCGAATAACTGTAGCAGTTTCAGCTTCGAGCGTGAGAAGCTTGGTAATGGCATCTGATGCGCGCCCCCTGGCCTTGGTTTCGATATAGCGACCGGTAAGATGAAACGCCATAATCATGGCCGCAATACCTGAAAAACTGTAGATCTGAGTTGATAGAAGTCCTGCATGATAGCCAAGTGATGCAATCCCCGTTAATAACGATGCAAGGGTTCCCAGCGCAATAAGCACATCCATGTTAGGACTCAAATTCTTTGCTGAACGAAAAGCCCCGGTCAATGTTTGCATACCCGGATAGAAAATAACCAGGGCAGCTCCGGCTGACATCACAAGCTCCATGAACATATGACTGCCGAGCTGCAGACCGAATACCATTTCGCCGAACATCCAAATCATAATGGGAACTGTTACCGCCCAGCTGACCCACATCTTGCGTCTTGCGTCATCAAACTTCTCTTTCTCCCTTTGCCTTTTCTCCTGTAATTTATTTTGTTGATTACTATCTTCCTCCGCAGCACTGTATCCGGCATCCTCAACAGCTTTTATCAGATCCTGAACGGATGCCGTATCTGGAATAACCTTAACCATCGCTTTTTCTGAGGTTAGATTTACAGAAGCAGAACGAACACCTTCCACGTCATTCAGGGCGCTTTCCACAGCGGAAGAGCACCCTGCGCAATGCATTCCGGTAATCTTTAAGATCTTTTTTTGGCCGTTTTGTGGCACCTCAAGCTCATAACCGGCATCTTTCACAACTTCAGACAGCTCTTGCCGGTCAGTGATGGATTCATCAAAATCTACTGTAGCGGTTTCTGAAGCCAGATTCACATTCGCCTGCCTGACTCCCTCCGCCTGATTTAATGATTTTTCAACCGAAGATGAGCACCCAGCACACATCATTCCTTTCACGTAAAATACCTGTTTCATCCGTCCGCATTTTGTTCATTGATTATGAAAAAAAATACGTCCCGGCCGACAATCTTACATTACGGTTGCCAGAAGATAGTGTGTAAAATTTTTGATCAGAGCTGATCGAGGGAAATCCTGCCCGGTTTTTCCTGTTTTCGATACTCGGTAACCGTTTTCCCTGTTACAGATTTAAACTGGTTGGAAAGATATTGTACACTGCTGTATTTCAGTTTCCAGGCAATCTCGCTCAGTGTAAAGCGATCGTAGCTAAGAAGCTCTTTCACTCTCTCAATCTTCAGTTTTATCAGAAACTGTTCAATTGTATCCCCGTGTTCTTTGGAAAACAGATCGCTCATATAAGAGTAGTTGTACGGTAATTTTTCAGATAAAAATTCCGAAACTTTCAGTGGATTTCTCTCTTTTTCAAGATGATCGAGATACTCAAAAAGCTTAGAGTGAACCTGGCTGGCTATTTCTGATACGCGGTTTTGTGCAAGTTCAAACCCACGGTTTTCAAGTTCTTCAGAAAACAGACTCAACTCCTCTTCCCTGAGCCTGCGCGTGAACCGTATATTACCAATTTGAACGGACTCAACCGGCAGCGAAAGCTCTCTTGCAGCAGATTCCACCGATTCAACGCAGCGCGGGCAAACCATATGTTTGATTACTTTTTGCATATCTCATAAACAAGATAGGAGAAACAAGAGTTCTATAGAATCCGAACTCTTTTATACAACTACATTGTGGATGTCTTATCAGAATCAGACACAGGAAGTTGCCCGGAGCCTATTCTACCGTAACACTCTTTGCAAGATTGCGCGGCTGATCCACATTGCATTTGCGATTAACAGCAATATAATACGACAGTAATTGGAGAGGAATTACAGTCAGTAACGGCGTAAAACAGTCTTCTGTTGATGGAATTTGTATTGAAAATTCGGACAAATCTTTTACCTCACCGTTTTCATCATTCATGATAGAAATAATTCGTCCCTTTCGCGCTTTTACCTCTTCAATATTCGAAACCATTTTGTCATTGGTATGATCCGTGGCGGCAATAACAACCACCGGCATCATCTCGTCAATAAGCGCTATAGGCCCGTGCTTCATCTCTGCCGCGGGATATCCCTCTGCATGGATATAGGATATCTCTTTTAGTTTCAGTGCACCTTCAAGAGCTACAGGAAAGTTATAGGTACGCCCCAGGTAGAGAAAATTAGGAGCATAGGTAAAGAGTTTTGCCATCTCTTTAATCGGGCCGTCATTTTCTTTCAGGATTTGTTCAACTTTTGTGGGAATCTGATCCAGCTCGCGAATCAGCTGTTTCGCATAATCATCAGAAATCACACCTTTATTCTGTCCAAGGCGAATAGCCATCATAGTAAGTACAACCACCTGTGCCGTGAAAGCTTTTGTTGAAGCTACACCGATCTCAGGACCGGCGTGGGTAAATACCCCGGCGTGGGTTTCCCTCGAGATGGTAGATCCAACTACATTACAGATACCCAGTACTTTAGCGCCTTTTTCTTTGGCCTCACGCAGAGCTGCAAGTGTATCGGCAGTTTCACCACTTTGAGAGATAACCAGCAAAACGTCTCCCTCACCAATAAGCGGATCCCGGTATCGAAATTCTGATGCATACTCCACCTCTACAGGCGTTTTCGCCAAATATTCAAACAGATACTCTCCGACCAGACCCGAATGCCAGCTGGTGCCACAGGCTGCAATAACAATGCGCTTGGCATTTGTCAGTTCATCCATCACATCCACGAGCCCGCCAAGCTGTATGGTTCCCTCCTCGGGATTGATCCGCCCACGCATACAATCAGCAATTGAGCGTGGCTGTTCAAAAATTTCTTTTAACATGAAGTGCGGGTACCCGGCTTTTTCAATTTCTTCAATACCCATTGCCAACTCGTGAATCTCTTTGGTCAGATTCACATCATCAATTGTCTTCACTTCGTAATTATCTTTTGTAACAACAGCCATTTCTCCGTCATCCAGAAAAATCACTTTGTTTGTATACTCTACAATCGGAGAAGCATCTGAAGCCACAAACATTTCACCGTCACCTATTCCCAATAACAAAGGGGAGCCTTTACGGGCAACATAGAGGCGGTCAGGCTCATCCATATTGGCGATTGCGAGGCCGTAGGTACCTACAATTTGCTTTAACGCCAGCCGAATAGCGTGTTCAAAATCAACATCAGACGTTGTATAAATTTCCTCGAGTAGTTGTGCGACTATTTCAGTATCCGTTGCACTTTTGAAGGTACGCCCCCGTTCAATCAGCTTCTTTTTCAGAGAGGTGTAGTTTTCAATAATGCCATTATGAACCACTGCGATTTTACCGGATTCGCTTAAATGAGGATGAGAATTAACATCATTGGGTTCACCGTGGGTGGCCCACCGGGTATGACCAATCCCAATTTTACCTGCTGCCTTTGCTTTTTCGATGAGGTTTCTAAGGTTAACTACTTTGCCTTTCCCCTTGTGAACCTGCATCGTACCGTTCATCAGCGCAATACCGGCAGAGTCATATCCCCTGTATTCAAGCCGTTTCAGACCCTTAACCAGAATCTGTCCAGCCTCCTTTTCACCTACATATCCTACAATTCCACACATAACACACCTTTTTCTTTAATACCTTTATCGTCTTCGATGATTTTTGCATAAGTTAGAAAGTGGTATTCCGATATAAAATTATTTCTTTCTATACATATGAGTTCAATCATTACATTTTTCGAGGATAACTCTCTAAAAAATTTTTATCCTCTTACACTTACCCGTCCAATATACGATCTTCGTATCGGAATTTTAACAATGGGTGAAAAATGGTTAAAGTCACTCGGGTCTGAACAAACCCCTTGCGGTGTGCAGAGGAAAATTCTTGCATCTATTTTTTTGGAACCAAACCTTTCAGGTGATGATACCCTCGCTAAGTGGATTAATCCAAGGATATTTCCTGAACCCGGAATCACAGAACGCGTATCAAATCTTAAACCCGGGTATGCACTTATACAAGACGACCTGCTTATAGCTGCACATATTGATTCAGAAACTCATCATAAGTGGGAAGAAAATGAGATCGATACAGAGGATCTGAAGCTTATTAAGGTTGATGAAAAACTACACCTTCTGGATGATATCTGGCAAATCTTTCAATTTAACGGAAGTGAAATTAAAAAAGATCTAACCCGTATATCCCCGAAAACCGCTGTTGACCCGGCAGATTATCCCCACGCTGTTATTACAAACAATCACCCGGTTTACATAGAATCCTGCGCTGTCATTGAACCCGGTGCGATTTTGTTTCCGGAAAAAGGGCCTATTTATATTGGCAAAGATGCAAGAATTATGGCCAATGCAGTTGTTCGGGGGCCTTCTGCAATCTGTGAAAAATCTGTTGTTAAAATGGGAGCCAAAATATATGAAGACACCACAATAGGCCCTGTTTGTAAAGTGGGTGGTGAGGTTTCTAATGTTGTGTTTCATTCATACAGTAATAAAGCGCACGATGGCTATGCGGGAAACTCTGTTTTTGGGCAATGGTGCAATCTTGGCGCAGATACAAATACATCAAACCTGAAAAACAACTATAGTACTGTTCGTTTCAGGAATTGGAATACAGGGGTAGAGGTAGATACGGGCCAGCAGTTTATCGGCACAATTATGGGAGATCATTCAAAAACGGGTATTAACGCCATGTTAAATACCGGTACGCTTTGCGGAGTGTGCTGCAATTTGTTTTCTGATGGATATCCGCCAAAGTTCATTCCCTCTTTCAGCTGGGTAAGCGGCAAAGATATTGTACCCTATCATTTTGAGAAAGCACTGGAAGCGATGGAGCGTATGATGGAAAGACGCGACGTTAAATTTACGAAAGCCTACCGGAAGATGATGCATTCAATTTTTAAGTCAACACTTTGATGGGTACAGAACCCACTCCGGCTAAGAACGATCGCTAAGGTCTCTTCCTGTTCAATAACAAATCTTACACAATATCAATGGGTTTAGGAATTGCATATCAGCGATTTTTTTGTTTATTACAATAGTGATATAGCCGGGAAAGCTATCAAAAGCCCGGTTTCTGTATTCGCTTACCTGAATTTATAACAACCACCGGAGGGTTTATGAAAGTAAAAGATTTACTGGACCGAAAAGGCTACGAAATATATTCGATTGCTCCAGATGAAAGCGTGCTTGCAGCCATCAAGAAAATGGCTGACCACAACATAGGTGCACTTCTTGTAATGGATGGAGATGCACTTGTTGGTATAGTCTCTGAGAGAGATTACAGAAACAAAATCATTTTGAAGGGCCGAACGTCCAAAGAAACTGCCGTATCTACCATCATGGTCGACCAGGTGGTTTGCGTAAAACCCTCGGATAACATCAACCTTTGTATGCAGCTGATGACCAATAAAAAAATAAGGCATTTACCTGTATTAGAAGGTGGCAAAGTTGCAGGCGTGATCTCAATTGGAGATGTTGTAAAAACAGTGATTGCTTCCCAAAAGAACGAGATAGAATCTCTCAGAAGCTATATTTCTACCGGCGGTGGTTACCCCGGGTAGGGCACTGGTTTTACATTGAATCGAATATTTACGTACTTGTAGATATTAGTAATACTTCTAACTACAATAAACGGAGGAAGTTATGGAAAGCACACTTCGAAAAACAGGACGGTACCTTTTCGCAATCCCGTTCGCAATATTTGGACTCTTTCATTTTATGAATGCAGGAGATATGGCCGGAATGGTTCCTTTGCCGGGCGGTGTATTTTGGGTGTACCTTACAGGCTTGGCATTGGTGGCGGCAGCAGTAAGTTTTGCTATTGAAAAGAAAGTTCGGCTTGCCGGAATCCTACTTGGAATTATGTTACTGATTTTTGTTTTATCCATCCATCTGCCCGGAGTGATTGGTGCCGATGATCCCCAAAGCATGCAAATGTCTATGACCTCCGTACTTAAAGATCTGATCATGGCAGGTGGTGCCTTTTATATTGGCAGTACATATAGCGCAGATGATACACTGGCGTAAATTCGAGCATAAAACACTGAGCCTGTCCAAAAGTAAATTCTTATGAAGAAGAGCTTAAATAATTTAGACATTATAAGAGGCTGTCCAAAAAGTAAATCAATAAACAAACCAGCTTAAATAATTTAGACATTTAATCCCTCTCTATTAAATAGAGAGGGATTTAGGGTGAGTACGGAAGGGAAACCTAAATTATTTAAGAAGTGTTCGACGAATTATACCTTTTTGGACAGCCCCAAATAGGATGAGCAGGGAGGATAAACCTAAATTATTTAAGCGACGTGCAAGACGTACACACTTTGAAACAGCAACTCTTTTATGACTCCATAAAAAGCACATTATTAATAGAACTCAGGTTATATGATACATTTAAGCCGGTTTTTTTAAACAAAAGCCGGCTTTTATCTTTTAAAGGGGAAGGTTGTCGTGTTTTTTCTTCGGTACGATATCCACCTTGTTTTGGCAGAGTTCGAGTGCCCGAATCAGTTTTTCACGGGTTTCACCGGGCATAATCACATCGTCGATAAACCCACGTGCAGCAGCTTTGTAGGGATGTGCAAATTCATCGCTGTACTGCTCTTCAAGTTCTTTCTGCTTCTCTTCGGGATTGTCTGCATTGGCAATCTCTTTCCTGAATATAATTTCAACAGCTCCTTTTGTGCCCATTACGGCAATTTCTGCTGAAGGCCAGGCCACATTGTAATCTGCACGAATATGCTTACTGTTCATCACATCGTATGCACCACCGTAGGCTTTACGTGTAATCACGGTCATTTTAGGGACAGTTGCCTCACAAAAAGCATACAATAATTTTGCACCGTGCTTAATGATGCCCCCCCATTCCTGGTCTGTTCCCGGAAGGAAACCGGGCACATCTTCAAACACAATTAATGGAATGTTGAACGCGTCGCAGAACCGGACAAACCGAGCACCCTTCACCGATGCGTCAATATCGAGTACTCCTGCAAGCGATAGCGGCTGGTTAGCCACAATACCAACTGATCGTCCGTTCAGTCGGGCAAAGCCAACGACAATGTTATCGGCATAATGTTCATGAACTTCGTAAAACGTGTCGTTGTCCATCACACCTTCGATTACATCCTTCATGTCGTAGGGTTTATTTGGATTATCTGGCACCAGGTCATCCAGCTTTTCAGCTTTTGCCGCATCAGGTTTTACAGGGTCTTGGTGGGGGGCCTTTTCTTCGCAGTTTTGAGGCAGGTAGGTCATCAGTTGCCGAATATCCTGGAGGCATATGGCGTCATTATCTGACGCGAAATGTGCAACCCCCGATTTTGTACCATGCGCCGAAGCTCCGCCAAGGTCTTCAGATGTAACCTCTTCATGAGTGACCGTTTTTACAACATTGGGTCCGGTAACAAACATATAGCTGGTATCCCGCACCATAAACACAAAATCAGTTAGCGCAGGACTGTATACAGCTCCGCCTGCACATGGCCCCATTACGGCAGATATCTGGGGTACAACACCGGATGCCATAGAATTTCTCCAGAATACCTCTGCATAACCACCCAGAGAGCTAACTCCCTCCTGGATCCTGGCACCGCCTGAATCATTTAATCCTATGACCGGCACCCCGTTTTTGAGGGCAAGATCCATAACCTTGCATATTTTTTCGGCTTGAGTTTCCGACAATGAGCCTCCAAAAACCGTAAAATCCTGGCTAAACACATATACCGGCCTTCCTTCAATCTTTCCAGACCCTGTAACCACACCATCACCCAAAACTTTTTTCTTATCCAGGCCGAAAGCGTTGCTTCTATGTGTCACAAAAGCATCTATCTCCTGGAATGTATCTGAATCCAGCAGGATGTCAATTCTTTCCCGGGCAGTAAGTTTCCCTTTTTCATGCTGTTTTTCGATACGGGCTTCCCCTCCGCCTTTCTTAGCTTCTTTGCGAAGTTTTTGTAGTCTGTCAATTTTTTCCTGTTTGCTCATCAGCAATTCTGTTTATGATTTAAATTGATCAAAATATTCCTGAAGGCGATCCGTGAAATCTACAGCCTCCTCATCGTACATATCTACCAGATTTCGTGCGAAAATCTCCTTTTCGATATAACGGCTGGCCTGCTTCCAGCTATCCATTGCATTCAGCTCCGTAAGCGCCTGTTCGTAAGCGGTCTCAGATCCGCTGAATATATGCCGGGTAAACCGGTCTTCATCACCCTGAAGCCACGTCAATAACTTTTTCGGTATTTCGGATTCATCATTCTGAGCTGTAAGATCTACAGTTGGTTCTTCATCAAACCCTGGCTCATCATCTACCGTAGTCTCCTCTTCAATAACCGGGAATTCATACTCAGTATCCGGGATGGATTCATCCTCAATCGCTTCTTCATCACCTAAAAATGCCTGCCAGATAGGTGTATCACTCTCCTCGCCTTCATCCTCAAAATTGACTAAAACCGTATCAGGATCTTCCTCCTGAAAATTGAAAGAGTCATCTTCCGCAGGTTCCGACTCCTCTTCAGGCACATCTTCAGTTGGATCTGAACGCTTATACTCATCCTCAGTTTCATCATTTATTTCATCTATGCCATATTCAGCCCCGAAGTCATCTGATCTGAACTGGTCTGCTACGGTCTCTTCCTCTGACGCAGTCTCTTCTCCCACTTCTTCGACATCTGATTGTCCAGCATCAAAACGGCTGTAGAGCGGCTGATCCTCATGATTGTGATCACCCTCATCCGGTTCATCATCTGCACCTGTCACATGCTCTTCCAAATCATGCGCGTAAGAATCGTCTTCTACTCCCCTTCTGTTTCGCTGAAATGTGCCTAATATAGAATCCTCCGCTTCTGTATCATCATATTCATCTGCATCATCCTGTTTGTCAGGCACTTCATCGATCAGTTTTTTATCTGATGCGTTTACTTCAAGCGTCTCCTCTTCAGGCTCAGGGTAATCATCCTTGTTTTGCAGGGTGTGTTCGGAAACCGCTTCTCTCTTCTTTTCAACCTGTTCATCTTCTGGCTGATTTTGATCCTCCGTTTTATCTTTTTCAACGGGACTTTGCCCTGCATTTGGTTTATTCTCTGATGGCCCAGCCTGCTGAGGTTCAGAAAAATCTTTCATTTCATTATCTGACCGGGATTGTTCCATCCCGGATGAAAAAAGTGAAGTTTGTTCATCATCGTATCCTTCTTCATTCAGCAGATCGGGCGAACTGAGTGTTTCGATAAACCCGGTTTTTGTAAGCGAACCGGTCATCAAATCAAACCTGCGGGAAAACCTTTTCATGCCTCGCTGTTTAAAAAAGATTCGGAAAAGTTCAGTATCTACTTCCGGTCCCAGCAGAATAAATAATGGCTGCAGTAACTGTGCCCAATTCAGTGAATTATAGCCTGCAGTAAGCCGTTCATCCACTTTTTGAACGACATTATGTGCGATCTCCCTGCTAATTTCGTCTTTCCCTTTCCGATCCATATACCGAAGTATTGAATCGGCCAGGTGCTGGTTTACTGTAATAAACGCAAGGCGTTTTTGAAGCACAGTGGCCGACAGTTTATCATCAGGCCCAAATAAAATTCCGGGGACTGATGTACGGGGCTTCAAAATTAATTCCAATACATCACTAACCGCCGTTTCAAACACAGGCTGCAGGTAAGAACCGGGCATTCTCACTTCTGCTAATATTGCCTGGATGAACTGTTCCCACGCCTCCTCTACATCCGGTGCTTCCATATTGGCCCACTCCGAATGTGGGGGAACTACAGATTCATTGAGATTTCTGTACATTTCGGCTTCCACGCGCCTAACCAGAAATTCCGGGATATCGTAGGTTCGTAAATCATCGGGCGTAAAAAATTCTTTCTGACCCTGTAGTTTTTCTGTCAGGGAGACCGTAAGGTTACGAATGAGTTGCTCCATGCCTGCAATCTAATTTTTTGGGAATATAGGAGTTCGATACCTTTCAACGAAACGATTATCCAATATTTCATCCATCTGTAAAAAAATTAACTTTAAATTGATTCCACTCATTTTTTTAAACTTCTTCGCTATCTTAATTCTATGGTTACACTTTCTGCTGAAGAACTAAGTAAATCATTTGGAAATCATCGCGTTCTTAGTGAATTCACATTCACTTTAGCAAGCGGCATTACAGGAATTGCGGGTCCGAACGGTTCAGGCAAGTCTACGCTTCTGCGCTGCCTTTCCGGGTTATCCCGGCCAACGTCGGGGAAAATAGAGTGGAAACTGAACGGAAAAACCGTACCGGGCAGCGATCTTACAACTCACCTGGGATACGTCGCCCCGTACGTTCAGCTCTATGAAGAACTGACTGCCCGGGAAAATCTCAAATTTATTCGGGATTTGCGCGCCGGTCAAACAACTATAAAAGAACCTGACCTTTTAAAGGAATTTGAGCTCTCCGGTTTTATCGACACTCTGTTTGGTGAACTATCATCAGGGCAGCAGCAAAGGGTAAAACTTGCAGCAGCGGCAATTCATCAACCCGCTATTCTCTGCCTTGACGAACCCGGTACAAACCTTGATGAAGCCGGCCATACCCTTGTAAAAAAAATTTCTGAGAAATGTATAGATCAGAAAGGATTAGTACTTCTTGCCTCAAACCAGTCGCGTGAACTGGATTTATGTGACAGGATTATCAATGTTGAGTAATACGTAAGAAGAGAAATGTCGGTTATGGATTGGCCTGAACCTATCTTTACCCCGGTGATCACTGACCCCAAACCGAAACCAACGAACTACCCGATAAAAAAAGCACAACCCGGTTACGAGCTGTGCTTTTTAAATCAATCGAGGTGCGGAGAGAGAGGGATTCGAACCCTCGATACCCCGTTGGGGGTATACTCCCTTAGCAGGGGAGCGCTTTCGACCACTCAGCCATCTCTCCATGAGATCCGAAACAGGTATCTCCTGTTTTAAAGAGCATCAAATATATGAACCTTTCCCATGCCTTTGCAACCCATTCTTTAAATAAATTAAGGATATAGGATTCTGTGGTCTACTCCTCTAAAATATAAATCTGGCCAAGATTACGCCCTTCCTGCGCATAATCGAGGCCGTACCCCAACACAAAAAGATTGGCGATTTTAAAGCCTGTGTACGTCAGTTCAACTTCGTGATGCGTAGCCTCAGCCTTATGAAGCAGTGTCACAGCCGCAAGAGATGCTGGCTCAAACTGCTGCAATTTTTTGAACAAGTAATTCATCGACAGTCCTGTATCCACAATATCTTCTACTAAAATCACATGCCGGTCTTTAATATCAGCGTCAATATTCTTCAAATCCGTAACATTTCCGGAAGAGACTTTCTCATCGCCGTAACTGCTCAGTTTCAGAAAATCTACTTCACAAGGAATTTCCACATACCGCATAAGGTCAGATAGAAAAATAAATGCCCCGTTCAAAACCCCGATAAATATTGGTTTTTTATCTTTATAATCGTGGCTTATCTGGTTTCCGAGCTCCTTAAGTCGTTGCTGAATCTCCTCTTGTGTAAGATAGACCCGAAACTGTTCCCCGTTTATATTTACTTTATCCGGAAGATATTGATCCATTTAAATACCGGTATCGATTCGTAGTATCCGTTTTGTTCCGGATGAACATTTTACACCTTCTGAAATCAGGCCCACCCGGTTTTTTTCTGATTTGTGCGGGAATATAACGGCACTAATCGTTCCATCAAAAGATTCTATCAGAATCCCCTCTTTTTTTCTCGCTGTTGAAATTTTGGAATCGGTTAGAACATCCGAAATAAGTTTGTGCCCCTCCATTCCCAGCGGTTGTATCCGGTCGCCGTCCTGCCAGCGGCGAATGGTGATCGGCCACGTTACTTTATCCCGATCCACCTGTAATGTTTCCGGGTTAACAGTGCCATTCCATTCATCCTTTCTCAACCAAAAATTTGTGCCTGTTATCTGCACCGGAAGTTTACCAGGTGTGATTTGGACCGATTTAAACCTTTGATTTATTTCATCTTTCCGTTTCGCCAAAAATCGGTCTCTGTCTCTCACCAATATAAATTGGTTCCCGAAGTGAAGCTTAGCTCCTGTCTGAAGCTGATCCAGCTCCTCCGCTTCTTCAAGCTCACCCGATGAGGGCATCTCTTCCGGACCTGCCAGATCACGAAAAAACCGGTGGATTACAACAGGCCATAACCTGCGGGGGAGTTTTATAAGTTCATCCCGCAGGATAGTATCTGAAGATTTTCGCACCGACCGAAGTATTTCCTTCGCCATCAAATCAAACTCTTTTCCTTTCTGACGCAGGTTTAATACATTTTTTTTCCATCCCGGCAGCAGGGCATCCATTTCTCTGACAAGTTCATTGCGAATAAGATTCCGTGCATATGAAGATTCTGCATTGGTGTGATCCTCGCGATATGGCACATGATGTTTTCTGGCAAATGAGTATATCTCCTGGCGGCTTACCGTCAGTAATGGTCTGAAGATATCATTCTCACAAATCTGCATACCACTCCAGGTGCTTATAGATGAGCCACGGAATATTTTCTGAAGGATCGTTTCGACCTGATCATCCTGGTGATGTGCGGTGCAGATAAAATCAGTATTAAATTCCCGCTTTAAATCACGAAACATATCATACCTTTTTTTTCGCGCCCAAAGCTGGGTATTTTTCTCGTCGGCTTCTGCCGGGTTAAAAACAGCACTCACACACTCCAAACCCCACATTGCAGATACCTGTTCAACCAGTTCCATATCCATATCTGAGGCCTCTCCCCGCAGCCCGTAGTTGCAGTGTGCTGTTATACAGGTCAGATTGTGTTTGTGAAAAAGATAAAGAAGCACCATAGAATCGATACCGCCGCTGACTCCACAGATGTAACTAAGCATACCGGAATCCGGGATATTCGATAAACTTGCACGAAATGCCTTAACGATCGGGGAAGACTCGAATTTGTTCATATGAAAAGGTATGCACATTTAAATCCTGGTTCAACATCACACACTGTCCCTTCTCATTCATCCCAAGAAATTTAAACTTTTCTCCATTCAGGCTGCCATTCAAAGTAACCCCTACCCATTCTCCATATCCAATCAGCCTGCGGTTTATATCCTGGCATAAACCCGGGTCGTATCGCTGCCAGCGTGAATAAAGATGTTCAATTTTTTGGAGAACTGAACACAACAGTTCTTCGCGATCCATCACCTTTTCACCAACTTCAAGAGACAGTGATGTAGCTTCTGCTCCCACAGAATTGCCAAACTGCAGCTGATTTACATTTAATCCAATTCCCACCAAAACTCTCTCGGGGATCTTTCCAACAAACACCGATTCTGTGAGAATTCCAGCTATTTTTTTTCCGTTTATGAGAACGTCATTCGGCCATTTTATTTCGCAACTCTCAATATTGTACTCATCAATTGCCCTGGCAATACCAAGTGCACAACTAAGTGTTAACAATGGAAGGCGATCTCCCGATGAAGGTTTAAAAGCGATGGTAAACATCAGGTTTTTATTTTTTTCTGATGCCCAGTTGCGCTTGTACTGCCCCCGCCCCCGGGTTTGGTAATCTGCCAGGCAGACGGAACCATGGCTAATTTTCTGCGAATCGAGCCTTTTCAAACAGAGATTTGTTGATGCTGTGCTTTCCTTATAAATCAAATCTGCCCCAAGCCAGGACGTATTCAGCTTCGTTTTATACTTTTCTATATTAAATGGCTTCATCAGATCTGCTATTTGAACACGAATTCATACAAACTTTTTCCGATAAGGAAGTTATACCTGCTGAAGTTCCACCTCTTTCGCCCAATCCTGGAAAATTGTATCCACTTCGCTGCAGTTGCGGGCATCAAGTACCTGTGCAGCCCGGGCTTGATATTCATCCAGGTTATGGCTGCACAACATCTGTTTCACTCCTGGAATGGAATTCGTAGTCATACTTAATTCTGTCAAACCCATACCAAGAAAGCAGGCGGCGTACATTGGGTTCGACGCCATTTCACCACAAACGGATACAGGAATGCCAGCAGTTTCAGACGCTTCAACCACCCGGTTGATGATTCTCCATATGGAAGGGTGAGAAGGCTGATACAGAGAGGAAATCTTGCTGTTTCCACGGTCTGCGGCCAGCATATACTGCGTGAGATCATTCGTACCAATACTGAAAAAATCGACTTCCTGAGCTGCCTCACCAGCCATCATCGCTATACCCGGTACCTCAATCATTATACCGAACTCAATGGTATGATCGAATTTCACCCCCTCATTTTCGAGTGAATGTTTCACTTCTTTCAGAGCTTCTTTCGCCTGTTCAATCTGTTCCATGTGAGAGATCATGGGAACCAATATTTTTATTTTTCCGGGAAACTCACCTGAAACCCGCAAAATCGCTTCATACTGATTCCGAAGCAGTTCGGGTTTATCAAGTAGCATTCGAATTCCACGCCATCCTAAAAACGGGTTGTGTTCTTCTTCGTGGTTTTCGGGCAGTTTATCTCCTCCTGCATCAAATAATCGAATTATTACAGGGTGAGGCAGCGATGCTTCCGCCACTTGCCGGTAGAATTCAACCTGTGTATCTACATTAAACCCGCCTGATTCAAACAGAATAGTTTCCGTCCGCAACAAACCAATCCCTTTTGCGCCATAAGATGCAATTTTGGGCAGCTCGCTGATAAATTCTACGTTACCCCGAATAGTAAATGGGGAACCGCATTTGGTTTCATCTCTCTTTTGCACCCACTGAAGTGCATTCTTCTCCTTTTCAGCTTTCTCTTGCTCATAGTTTCTGTACTCCTTCTTTAAGTTTTCTGTAGGTTCAAACAGCACCGAACCCATATCACCGTCAATCATTACCGTTGTAAATTCTTCTGGACGCATTCTTTTCCACTCCACACCAATAACACAGGGAATGCCCAGAGAGTGTGCCAGGATCACCACATGCGAGGTAAGCCCACCTTTCTGGGTGACGATCCCTGCAAGATTAAAACGGCTCAGCTTTATCATCTCTGTGGGAGAGAGTTCTTCTGCAAAAATCACGGCATTTTCGGCGTCTATATAGTCGGGCTGGTGATTCCGGACGACATCAATCAGCTGGTCGCGTATGGAGACAATATCAACCGTCCGGTCTTTCAGCCAATCAGCCTCAGCTTGTTCCAATAACTGAATATAGTCGTTAAACGAAGTAAAGATCGCATAAACGGCTTTGACATTTTTATCCGAAATTTTAGCCTTAATCAACCGGGTTAGCTCCGGATCATTCAATACCTGAATTTGTGATTCCACTACCTCAGATACATCCGGTTCGTCACTAATGCCTTTGAGTTTTTCAAACTCTGCCTTCAGCTCTCTAACAGCGTTCTTAAATAACTCGAGCTCGCGTTTTTCATGCTCTGGACTGATTTTTTCCGGCTTTACAACCCGTTTCTCACTGTTTACAACAACTGGGCGACCTACACCGCGACCTCCCGCACCCGGTTTGCCCAAAAGAGTTCTTTCTTTTAAAGGTATTTTGGCTGTCCGTTTCATTCCATCTCGAATTTATCTTTGAATAATTTGGTAAGAGTTTTCATGGCCTCATCTTCGTCAGGCCCATCCAAAATCAACTCCATTTCAGCTCCTTGTTCTGCGGCAAGAGTCATCAATCCCAATATACTTTTTCCATTCACACGATACCCGTACATTTCAATTTCAAATTCAGATTCAAACCCTGAGGCCGTCTTTACCAATACTGAAGATGGGCGTGCATGTAATCCCGCCTCGTTCAATACCTTTACTTTTTTTCGCTTCATCGGGTAGCAATATATTTTGGTTGAATGGAATAGGTTTGATCACCTCCCTTCCCCGGTTTTAAAACAGAGACGGGGTTATTGTATCATGATAAAATAAATATTTATTCTATGAATCGAAGTTTCTTATGCCCGTATATTTCAAACATTCAACTGTGTCCTGAGTTGTCAGGTATGAATACTGGAGAGAGCTTTGAAATACACATCTGCCGGTTGCCTGCCCCTGCTATTGTGCCAACGGCATCCTGTTGGGGCCGGCTGATGGGAGTCCCTGACACGTCAGCACGTACAAGAAGCATGCAGACGGGCAGCAATGCAAAAGCTCTGCGGGATTTTATTATATTATAGCTTCAGCAAGTCAAATGGTCATCTTATGATAAACGTTCAATCCTATTCTCAGGGACAGTGGAAAAAATCCGGATCCATGAGGAAACTGGTCAGTGCCGCAGATGGCAGTGATGTTGCAACTTTTGTAGAATCTGATCTCGACTACGAGGCCATGTGCAGATATGCACGCCAAACCGGAGGCACAGCCATACGGCAGATGTCAATTCATGAGCGGGCGTTTAAGATAAAATTTTTAGCGAAATACCTTCTTGAACGAAAAGAGAAATATTATACAATCTCATCGCATACAGGAGCTACCCGAAAAGATTCCTGGATTGATATCGAAGGCGGAATTATTACGGCTTTTGGTATTTCGAGCCAGGCACGCCGGAATCTGTCCGACCTGCCCTGGCATGTTGAAGGTAACCAGGAAACCCTGTCGAGAAAAGGCACGTTCACAGGGCAGCATATCTGTGTTCCGCTGCGGGGTGTAGCCGTTCAAATCAATGCGTTTAATTTTCCGGTCTGGGGAATGCTCGAAAAACTTGCGCCGGCTTTCATTGGCGGAATGCCTTCCATCATCAAACCGGCACCGCTTGGCTCCTACCTGGCATTTGAAGTATTTAAGGATATCATTGAGTCAGGAATTTTACCGGCCGGGTCTGTTCAATTCATTGCTGCAGATAAGCCTGGCGATCTGCTGGATCACCTCAACAGCCAGGATCTTGTTGCGTTTACAGGATCAGCAGAAACCGGTAAAAAGCTGAAAAGTCACCCAAATATTGTTGCAAATAGTGTCCGGTTTAATCTCGAGGCCGATTCACTCAACTGTTCCATACTTGGCGAAGACATAACACCAAACGATGAAGAATTTAACCTTTTCATAAAAGAAGTAGCAAATGAAATGACGGTGAAAACCGGTCAGAAATGCACCGCTATACGACGAACCATCGTTCCAAAAAACCGGCTTGATGATGTCATTGATGCTCTCCAATACCGCCTTGAACGTACAAGCGTTGGAAATCCATCCGAGGAAGAGATCCATATGGGACCGCTTGCAAGTGAGGGGCAGGCCGGACGCTTCAGCCGGCAGCTACAGAAACTTTCTGACGTTACGGAAACCGTATATTCCGGTGAGAACGGGCCGGGTGACGGAGCTTACAGCGGGGCAAAAGTACTGCTATGCCATACCCCAACACAGGTAGACGAGATTCACCAGTTAGAGGCCTTTGGGCCTATGACAACGATCATGCCATATGACTCCACAAGTGAAGCCATTGAACTGGCCAACAAGTCCGATGGCTCTTTGGTTGGTTCCCTTTTTACGGCCGACGACAATATTGCACGGGTAATCACCCATGGTTGTGCGCCTTATCACGGTCGGTTTATGGTGATCAACCGCCACTGCGCCCCCGAGTCGACAGGGCACGGTTCTCCGATTGCCTCTCTTGTTCACGGCGGACCGGGACGCGCCGGCGGCGGTGAAGAGCTTGGCGGTGCCCGATCTGTTTTGCACCACATGCAGCGAACTGCGGTGCAGGGCTCACCCACAACGCTCATGAATATCACAGGACAGCATATCAAGGGAGCAAAAACAAAGGAGTCTGACCGGCATCCATTCCGGAAATACTTTGAAGAGCTTCAGCCAGGCGAACATCTTCTCACACACCGCCGAACACTCACAGAAGCAGATATAGTGAACTTTGGCACACTTAGCGGCGATCATTTTTACGCTCACTTCGATGAAGTTGCGGCAAAAGAATCTATTTTTGGAAGGCGGGTAGCACATGGCTACCTCGTACTTTCCTCGGCTGCGGGAATGTTTGTGGACCCTGCCCCCGGACCGGTCATGCTTAATTACGGGCTGGAAGACCTTCGTTTTCTCGCTCCTGTTTTTCCCGGAGATACCATTCAGGTGAAACTGATTGTAAAGAAGAAAACCGTTCGCCAGCAGCGAAAATCCGACCCAAAGCCTTTCGGGATGGTTTGGTTTGATGTGGACGTGCGAAATCAAAAAGAAGAGCTGGTTGCAGAGTACACTATCCTGACACTTGTGGAGCGATCTGCAAAACTTCCGATGGATGCAGAGTAGATCAAATAGGTATTACAGTATGAAATAAACGCGGTAAATTTTACACGAATAAATAGAGTAACGAATCAGCTTGCAGCCACTGATGTTTCAGATATACAAACTATCCCTTTCTTATCACAAGATTACAATTTAAGTTCATTCATCAGTTCTACCACAACAAAAAATCCGATTAGCTTATGCCAGAAAACGGCTCAATTACACACACGATTGAAGACCACGTTTCAACCATCGAATTCTATCATCCCAAAGGGAACTCCCTGCCGGGCGCACACCTGAAAGAGCTCACAAATAAAATTGAAGAAGCGTCCGATTCTGAGGAATCTCACGTCATTGTCATTCGCAGCGGTGGTGATGGCGCATTTTGTGCCGGTGCTTCTTTTGATGAACTTCTCGAAATTACAACCCTGGAACAGGGGAAGGCGTTTTTCATGGGATTTGCCAATGTGCTGAATGCCATGCGGAAATCACAAAAATTCATCATTGCCCGCGTTCACGGAAAAGTTGTTGGCGGTGGTGTTGGTATTGCATCCGCAGCTGACTTTGCAATTGCCCATCAGTCTGCTTCTGTAAAACTTAGTGAACTGGCTGTTGGAATAGGTCCTTTTGTAGTAGGCCCCGCAGTGGGTCGTAAAATCGGGGTCGGAGCCTTCACTACCCTTTCGGTAGATGCACGCTCTTGGTTTGAGGCATCCTGGGCTCTCAAAAATAATCTGTATAGCCGGGTCTACCAATCCATAGATGAAATGGATGCTGCCATCAAAAAACTTGCCGGAGAAATTGCTTCCAGCAATCCACAGGCAATGAAAGAGCTGCGCAGTATTCAGTGGAACGGAACGGGCCACTGGGAACCAACCCTGGCACAGAGGGCCGAAATCAGCGGACGCCTCGTACTGTCCGATTTCACCAGGAACTTTATTGAGGAGTTTAAGAGAAAGAAATAATAGACAGGAAGGCCGCTCTGCCTAAGCATCTGCAGGGGGAGCGCAACTTTCTCTTTCAATCAGGGTGGGTGTCAGATTCATTTTTTTCCGCTCAGCATGTTCATTTTCAATCTCATTGATCAGGAGTTCAGCTGCACATTTTCCTTTCTCAAAAATGGGCTGCCGTATGGTTGTGAGAGGCGGATAGGTATATTCTGCAAATGTAAGATCGTCAAACCCTACAACAGAAAAATCTCGCGGGATATCCTTTCCATGTTTTTGGGCCGCGAGAAGCGCACCCATCGCAATCGTATCGCTGGCACAGAAAACAGCTGTGATATCTTCTTTGGTCGTAATCCATTGCTCCATGGTTTGATAACCGGCTTTGAACTGGTAATCCACCTCTTTAATTCGTCTGTCAGGCAGGTCAAGTCCGGCCTCTTTATGAGCATGCAGAAAACCATTAAGACGGTCTTCTGATTCTTTCATTTGAAGATCAGCCACCATTATTCCAATTTTTCTGTGCCCCAAATTTAACAAGTGTTCTGCTGCCAGTTTTCCGCCTTTTACATTATCTACATCCACAGAGCTCACTTTCTGCTTTCGGGGGACGTGCCCTACGAGCACAATTGGAACGTTTTTATTGAAAAGTTCCCGACCTACCATGTCAGTTACTTCCTGCGTAAGGAGAATGTAACCATCAAGCCTGCGCTCATTCAAAATAAAATTATTGAGCTCTTCGCTACTGCCCGGTGAAACATAAGAGAGAGATACAAAGTAGCCGTGCTTTTTACTCTCCTCAAAAATTCCACGGTGCAGGTCCATCCAAAATGCGTTACCAAGGGCTTCACCTTCACTTTGGGTAACCAAAACCCCAATTTCATGCGAGCTGTTTGTGGCCAGGCTACGGGCAAGTGAATTAGGACGATAATTGTACTTGTTTACCACTTCCATGACCCGTTCGCGTGCCACATCACTAACATTGGGGTGATCGTTCAACACACGGGATACCACAGAGCGCGACACGTGGGCAAGTTTGGCAACTTTATCAATGTTTAATTTCTCCATAAACCGTATCTGCTTCAATTCACCAGTTGAACTCTTCTACACAACGTTGTAGAGCTAACATACGTGTGATTGAATGTCATCAATTCGAAATGTAACTGACTTTCGTTAATATTACGAACTGAATTGCTTACATATATTGTGTATTAAGAACGCCAAAATCCTGCTCCCACATCATTGCTGCAGCCCCCAGAATTGCTGCATTTTTTTTGGTCATTTCAGACAACTCAATTGCTACAGTATTTTTGTAAACACGTAGCAGGTTTGATTCAAAATGGGATCTTGTAGGATTAAGAATAAGACTTCCGGATTTTGCAAGACCACCGGATAATACTATTAATGAGGGGTTCAGAAGTGCTGTTACATCCGCAAGTTTCTCGCCCAAAATTTTCCCGGTGCGTTCAAATGCCTCAAGCGCAAGTGGATCACCTTTTGATGCCTCATCTGTAATCTGTTTTGCAGTAATTGACTGATGATTTCTCCTTCTGAATACGGACTCGGTTGATGTACTCTCCAGTAGTTTTAGAAGTGTCCTTAGTAATCCAGGCGCTGATACGTAAGTTTCCAGGCATCCATGCCTGCCACACCCGCAGAGCCTGCCATTCCGCACTGCAATTGTGTGCCCAAGCTCTCCTGCATGCCCATTAATCCCGTTCACCAGTTTCCCGTCTATCACAATGCCGCAGCCAAGACCCGTACCAAGCGTGAGAGATATAAAATTCTTTTCGTTTTTTGCAATTCCGTATTTCATTTCGCCAATGGCAGCCGCATTGGCATCGTTGGTTATGGCAACAGGTAAATCGCTAATATCCGCCATAATTTTTGCAACAGGTATAAAATTGGGCCAGTTCAGGTTTGATGCATTTTCAATTTTACCGTTCAGATAGTTACCGGACGGAGCCCCTATACCTATCCCAGTGACGTGATCTGACCCGGCGGCTCTATCCATTAATTTTTTTAATTCACCGTAGAGACGCTCGAAAAATTCAGAAAAAGCGACAGTAGAATCAGTTTCTATAAAATGGTCAGCTATTAGCTCCCCGCCCTCGGTTACCAACCCAAACTTGGTAAAGGTACCACCGAGGTCAACACCAATCATCAGATTCATTTTAATCTTGAAATCATTAAAAAGTAAAAAAGTTTTGTTCGAAGTTTCGTTATTGTACGAAACGGTCTAAAATCATGATATAAAATCAAAAACCAAATAATTTTATAGATTATGGCAAATTTTGGAACCGTTTCCAGCAATCGTTTCCATATTGTTATTCATATCTTTACAGCTAACTCTTGCTGTTTATATAGGAGTCATGATGTAACCAGAATTTCTGATTAAGCTATTTGCCTTTATTGTGAATGCCTTGATAAAGATCCGGAACATTTATCTATTGTTTATGAAATTAAAGGCTTTTGTGAATAACTGATTCGTATCCATTAGATTTGTAATTCACTTCAAAATCATACAAACCCATCGACCATGAGCGATTTAACAAAAAAATTTAAATCAACCGACCGGCGGCTTACTTATTTTGAGAAAATTCCCACATTAATTTACGAGGAGAGTTCTGAAGCCTCTGTTGCTGTTGCAAATGAAATTGCATCGCTGATTCGATCCCGCGATAAAGAGAACAAAACCGCTGTGCTGGGCCTTGCTACAGGCTCCACACCCGTAGGTGTATATGATGAACTTGTAAGACTTCACAAGGAAGAAGGACTATCTTTTAAGAACGTAGTCACGTTTAACCTCGATGAGTACTATCCCATCGAACCCAATTCTTTGCAGAGTTACGTTCGGTTTATGAACGAACACCTTTTTAATTATATCGATATTCCGGAAGATCAGGTCAATATTCCGGACGGCACACTTGAAGAGTCCGATGTTTACAGCTATTGCCAGGCGTATGAGCAGAAAATAAAAGATGCAGGCGGCCTCGATATCCAGATTCTTGGAATTGGCCGAACGGGTCACATTGGCTTTAACGAACCCGGTTCACGTCCAGATTCTCTCACACGACTGATCACCCTTGACAAAATTACCCGTAAAGATGCCGCCAGTGATTTTTTTGGAGAGGAGTATGTTCCAAGGCGCGCCATAACCATGGGAGTTGGAACTATCATGGAAGCGGATAAAATTATCCTGATGGCATGGGGTGAAGGGAAAGCGCCCATTGTCCAGGAATCTGTTGAGGGTGACATCAATGAAAGCGTTCCTGCAACCTACCTGCAAAACCATAACAATACCTACGTGGTGCTGGACGAAGCATCAGCTGAAAAACTTACCCGGATTAATACCCCGTGGCTGCTTACTTCCTGCGAGTGGGACGACAAGCTGATCCGCAAAGCGGTTGTGTGGCTCTGCCAGAAGCTGGAAAAACCGGTTCTGAAACTTACCGATGAGAATTATAATGAAAATGGTATGGGCGATCTGATCGCCTCCAAAGGGCCAACGTACAACATTAATATAAAGGTATTTAATGAGTTGCAGCACACCATCACAGGCTGGCCCGGCGGCAAACCCGAAGAGGATGACAAGTACCGGCCGGAACGTGCAGAGCCGTTTCCCAAGAAAGCTCTTGTTTTTAGCCCCCATCCCGATGATGATGTAATATCTATGGGAGGGACACTCATCCGACTGGTTGATCATGGCCATGATGTGCATGTAGCCTATCAAACATCCGGTAACATTGCAGTGTTTGACGATGATGTGATCCGATTTGCCGATTTCGTAACCGATTATGCGGATACATTTGAAATGAAGGATAAAAAGGCTCAATCTTTGTTTAAAGAGATTACAAAGTACTTGAAAAATAAAGAGCCCGGTCAGGTAGATTCACCTGAAATTAAAGAAATTAAAGGCCTGGTCCGTCGCGGCGAAGCCAAAGCCGCGGGACGCTATTGCGGGGTGCCGGAAGAGAATCTGCATTTTATGGATATGCCTTTTTACGAAACCGGGCGTGTTAAGAAAAAACCACTATCTGAGGAAGATGTTCAAATTACGGTTGATCTGCTCCGGCAGGTCAAGCCACACCAGATTTATGCAGCCGGTGACCTTTCTGACCCGCACGGCACTCATCGTGTCTGCCTGAAAGCAATTTTCATGGCACTTGAACAAGTGAAAGACGAAGATTGGGCCAAAGATTGCTACGTTTGGCTCTACCGCGGAGCATGGCAGGAGTGGGACGTCAACGAAATTGAGATGGCCGTTCCTTTGAGTCCGCTGGAGCTTACACGGAAACGCCGGGCTATCTTCAAACACCAATCACAAAAAGACCGGCCGCTCTTCCCCGGCTCTGACACCCGCGAATTTTGGCAGCGATCCGAAGACCGCAACAAAGGCACCGCAATCACATACGATAACCTCGGCCTGGCTGAGTATGAAGCCATAGAAGGGTTTGTCCGATACTACTTCAGGTAGTATCTTTACCTGGGCCTGGTAAAAAATGGATTGAATTACGCATAACACAATCCAAGAGTGCCTCAGATCGCATTCCGAGGCCCCGGGACATCTTTTCCGGTCTTCGTCAATGGCAGGAGATTACCACCACAATAGCAGTGGGGTAAAACGATTAGTGAATCGCCGACCGGTCTGATTTTTTACGAGAAATCAGTAAACCATTTCTTCGCGGTTCTATTTAATTACATTATGCTCTCTGTTATTTCCTTTGTTTGATTCGGGAACTCCGCTCCACAGTTCATATATTTCGGTTAAGAAATTAAAATCATTCAGTAACCGAATCTTTCGACATGTCTAACGCATATTTCAATATTGAAGAACCACAAAACGAATCTTATTTACCCTATTCACCGGGAACAGAAGAACGTGCAGAACTAAAGAAAGAACTGAAGCGCCTGCAGTCTGAAGAGATAGAAATTCCGGCTGTTATAAATGGTGAAGAAGTAAAAACCGGCCGGACTGCAGATGTTGTGATGCCACACCGTCACGGGCATAAGCTTGCCACTGTTTACTACTGTGATGAGAAAGAAGTAGATTTGGCTATTGAAGCTGCGCTTGAAGCTCGAAAGGAATGGGCCGATACCCCCTGGGAAGAGCGCGCTTCTGTGTTTTTGAAGGCGGCTGACCTGGTTACCGGCCCGTATCGCTACACAATGAATGCCAGTACAATGTTAGGCCAGTCAAAAACCCCGCACCAATCTGAAATTGAAGCTGTTGGCGAACTTGCTGATTTCCTCCGGTTCAATGCCTGGTACCTTACCAAAATAATGAACGATCAGCCCCATTCTCCCGACGGAATGTGGAACCGGCTGGAGTACCGGCCACTGGAAGGATTTATATTTGCGGTGAGCCCGTTTAACTTCACCGCCATAGCCGGGAACCTGCCATCCGCGCCAGCAATGTGCGGAAATGTATCTCTTTGGAAGCCTTCACCAGAAGCGGTATACAGCAACTACTTTTTCATGAAGATATTAAAAGAGGCCGGGCTTCCGGATGGTGTGATAAACTTTCTGCCCGGTGAAGGAGCCGATGTGGGAGACCCGGCACTGGCAAGTCCTCATCTTTCAGGGCTGCACTTCACCGGCTCTATGGGTACATTTAATCACCTGTGGAAAACGATCGGGCAGAATATCGATAAATACCATACCTACCCCCGTATTGTTGGGGAAACCGGCGGCAAAGACTTTATCTTTGCACATAAATCTGCCGATGTGAAGCGCCTTTCCGTTGCCGCTCTGCGCGGTGCTTTTGAATACCAGGGACAAAAATGTTCCGCGGCTTCTCGTATGTACATCTCCGAAACCATCTGGCCCAAATTTAAAGAGACCTTCCTTTTTGAAGTTGAAAAGATTAAAACCGGAAATGTGGAAGATTTCTCTAACTTTTTGGGTGCCGTCATCAGCCGGAAGGCGTATGACAAAATCACAGGCTATATCGACTACGCCAAAAAATCAGACGATGCAGAGATTATTGCAGGTGGAACATACGACGATTCAGAGGGATACTTTGTACAGCCTACTGTAATTGTAACCACCGATCCAGACTTCAAAACCATGAAGGAAGAGATTTTCGGGCCGGTCCTGACCATCTATGTCTATAAAGATAAAGACTTCGACAAAACACTGGACCTGTGCGACTCTACCTCGCCGTATGCACTCACCGGCGCTATTTGGGCACGTGATCGATATACGCTCAAAAAGATGTCTGACAGGCTGCGCCAATCCGCCGGTAACTTCTACATCAATGATAAACCCACAGCAGCTGTTGTAAATCAGCAGCCATTTGGCGGAAGCCGAAAATCGGGCACCAATGATAAAGCGGGAAGCGTACCAAACCTACTTCGATGGCTCTCTATCCGGTCGATGAAAGAAACTCGTGTGGCTCCAACCAACTGGACCTATCCGTATATGGATGAGGAGTGAAAGGGCAAAATGAGAAGACCTGGCAGAGTTTCCGCGTGTATTTCGCGGAATCCTGTAATAGTCGGGTTTAAGGCACGCAATTCAAGGCTCATAGTGTAGAAAAGACCTGGCAGAGTGCACCGCTTTTTGGTGCTCCTGCCAGAGTCGGTTCAGGGTGCAGGGAAAAAGGTGTAGATGCCTGAATACGGTTTACAGGTTTAATTAAGATGTAATGTGCAGTATGGATAATGGCAAGATGTGTCAGTGGCGTTGGATTGGAGGCTATTGCCATGTTTTTTTGACAAGCAAACTACTGTCGTGTCAATGATAAAGTATCAGGCACTCAAAGACTTCCGACGTCTTTTCTGGCTGTATGAATGCTCAGTCTCTTTTATAATTCTCACTTTTACAACAAGCACGCAGACTTCGGAAGTCTCCCTGCCCGCAATTTTAACCGACATTTCAGTGTAGACATGACACTACGGTCTTCACTACAGTTTCACTCGGATCGGGGCCTGTCCTATGTGTGCGAAGATTTTTCCAAGCTACTGGCAGAACATGAAATCAGTCAAAGTATGAGCCGCAAAGGCAAATGCCGGCATAAAACTCCTGCTGAAAGTTATTTTAAAACACTGAAGTGTGAATTGGATATGCCCAGGCAGCATGAAAACTACCAAAGTGCAAAAAGTACCCTCTTTTCTATTATAGAAATCTGGTACAATCGAAAGCGTTTGCACTCAACATTTGACGATCAAACAGCGACTGAAGCCGAACGTACACTAAAAAAGAGACAAGCTGGATAACGGCGTCTACTTTTGTTATTGCAGTTTCAGATTAAAAAAATTCATTTCCGGGAACTACCCTAAAGTAGACCAAAAGAGTATCGTGCCCAAATTTGAAACCAATACCCTACCCTCCAATGCAGGCGGATAGGGTAATAAACATCTCATGATTATACCAATTCTGATGGTCGTTTAGCGTGTGGTTTCAAGCTTGTTAGACCCTCGATTTTTACGGGTTGTCCCGAAGCAGCACTTTTGCGGGCTGCAACACCTGTCAATACAGACATGACACCATCACGTGTACCAGCTGATTGATACAGAGGATCTTCCATATCCGGATCTACAAACAATTTGTTTAACAGTAACGGATCTCCTCCCCAGTGGCCACCGCTGGAAAATTCGACCGTTATTTTCTGTGGTTCTTCACCAAGTGGAGTGAAAATCCACTCCTGATGATTCTGGGGGGTTCCCCACCCTCCTTCCCTGCCTTCCAGCCTTCCCTTTGTTCCATTGAATGCGATCCAATATCCGTCATAATCCGTATCAGAAGTAAGAGAGTAATTTAGATCTACATTATTGGCATACTTAATCAAAGCTGCATGCTTGTCGTGAGAATCAATACTATGGCGAAACACACAATTATCTCGAATGTACCCATCATAATGTTCATTTTCAGCGTATAACTGTCTCAGATGATCATTGGCATTAATATCCCAGTGATAATCACATTTGTCGGCATGAGGACAATTTCTGCAATTAGTAGATCGGAAAGGTCCGTTCGATCCAAATATTTCAAGATCATCCTTCGCAAAAACTTCAACCGGGTCAGAATCAAGGAACCAATTGATCATATCAAAGTGATGTGTATTTTTATGCACCCACAATGTCCCTCCTCTCTGGCTTTCGCCGTGCCATCGCTGCATGTACCGGGATTGGTGAGCGTGATCAATATTCCAGTGAAAGTCCACAGAGCGAATGTCACCAATCGCACCATTCATTAACAACTCTTTAACTTTAGACCTGTGCGGTGGATAACGATAATTGAACGTTACATAGATATCATTATCATATTTCTTATCAGCATCAATAATCTGCTGGCACTTATCTTCATCTATAGTCAGTGGTTTTTCACAAACAACATCTACACCGTGTTCCAGTCCTGCAATTACACAATTATGATGTTCCCAGTCCCAGGTGGTTACAATTAGACGATCCGGATCTGTTTTCTCCAGCATTTCATCCAAATTTGTAAACGTCGGGCAGTCTGCACCGATATATTGATCCGCATACTCAAGCCTGCCCGGGTTCGTGTCACAAATCCCCACGTGTTCCACATGCTCTCCATAATCCTGTACCAGTGTTCTACCATACATCGCCACTCCCCGCACTCCTGTACCTACTAAGGCTACTTTCATTTTCCCATTCCTTTTTTTCTTTACGGGGGTTATTGGCTTGGGTTTTGATAAAACAGGAGCGGCAAATAATGAACCTCCAAGTGCTGCTCCAGTAGTTTCAATAAATTTTCTTCTGGTATATTTATTCTTTGTCATAATTCCCCATTTAGTTAAACGGTTTTAGTGTATTAAGGCAATGAAAAACCGGGTGTATTTGATGTAAGAACCAATTTAAGTTACCGGTCACTTTATTCATAGACAAATAGCCGATAATTTTCTTAAAAAACAATTTAATTTTGATATTCCATTATGCATCAACGTTTCAAAAGTTAATTAGTAGATTAAGGATAAGTTAGTCAGCCATACCTTAAACCTACCGCTGGGAAAAGATCAATATCTTATTTAAATTCAAATTCTTAATCGGTAAAGTCATAATGCCATTTGATGTTTTTAGAAATCAGGAAAATTTTAAAGAAAGTACACTCATGATCAGAAATAGCATTAAACTGGAACAAACCTGGAGATGGTATGGTAATTATGACAGAATCTCACTGAAGGAGATTGTCCAAACCGGGGCAACAGGAATTGTAACGGCCCTCCATCATATCCCCATAGGAGAGATATGGGCCACAAAAGAAATTGAAAAACGAAATAGAGAAATTGAAGATGCCGGGCTCAGATGGTCGGTGGTAGAAAGTATTCCTGTGCACGAGGATATAAAAAGACAGATAGGTAACTACAAGCAGTATATCGAAAACTATAAAAAAAGCCTGAAGAATTTGGGTAAATGCGGCATTAAAACAGTCTGTTATAACTTTATGCCTGTTCTTGACTGGACCCGAACAGATCTCGAGTTTGAAACAGCCGATAAATCTACTGCCCTGCGATTTGAAGAGCCGGCTCTGGCGGCATTTGACCTTTTTATTCTGAAGAGACCCGATGCAAAAAGTTCCTATTCTGAAGATATAATCAAAAAAGCAGAGAAATTTATTAAGAATCTTGATACAGCAAAATCTGATGTTCTAACTGATACCATTTTAGCCGGTTTACCCGGGTCAGAAGAAGGTTATAATTTGGAGGAGTTCAAAGATATGCTCACGAGTTATAAAGGCATCACTGCCGACGATCTTAAAAATCACTTATATCATTTTTTAAGAGAAGTAATCCCAGCCGCGGAGCAGGCAGGGATAAAAATGGCTATCCACCCCGACGACCCACCATTCCCTCTTTTTGGCCTTCCACGGGTTGTCAGTACAGAAAACGATGCCAAATCTCTTCTCGATGTTGTCGATTCAGTCCATAACGGAATCACATTTTGTACCGGTTCTTACGGAGCAAGAGCTGATAATGATCTTTCGGGTATGGTGAAGCGTCTTGGCAACAGAATAAATTTTATCCACCTCCGAAGTGTACAGCATGAAGATGGCAGATCTTTTTATGAAGCAAATCATCTCGAGGGTAGCGTGGATATGCCCGGGGTGATGCGAGCGATTATAGACGAACAAATAAAAAGAAAAAAGAACGGACGTGATGATTTTAGAATTCCGATGCGTCCTGATCACGGTCATAAAATGCTTGATGATATGAATAAACAATCAGCGCCCGGTTATTCATGTATTGGAAGGCTGCGCGGTCTGGCTGAATTACGTGGTCTTGAAACAGGAATTCACCATACTCTTAATCTTCAGTAGTCTGTTTATTATATGAAGCAAATCTGGCTTATATCCCATATAGCTTTAGTTGCATTATTTCTGATAATGATCACCGCCTGTAATACTAAAAATACAGATGCTCCTGAGTCAGGCGAAACGGAAATGATGGTTGCACTACTCGACAGTATTGCCCGGAATGCAAGTCCGAGTTTGAATCAATATGTAAACAGTAAACGAGTGGAGGCTATCAGGTCTCTTCCATACCCCGAGAACCCGACCGAGGCCATGGTATACGAAGGTACACTTGCCCAGGAATTGATATATAGCGGTCAAACCGAAGAGGCTATTGATATTCTTGAATCACTGTTGGAAAGCCTGGAAATTTCAGAACATGAGATTCGACAAAGGTTTGAGGAAAACATACTTGATCTGGTTGCCCTTGCATACTTACGTCTCGGAGAACAACAAAACTGCATTTTAAATCACTCATCCGATTCATGTCTGTTTCCAATATAAGGACAAGGGGTTCATAGTCTGCCTCAAGGTTCAGAGATGGCAATAGAGTATTATGAACGTCTTCTTTCTGATTGGCAGCCAGATAATCAATTCTAATCTACCAATATAGAGTTGAATGGATGTATATATTGAGCCGTTCTTTTGGCGAAAGCTAATAGAGTAAATTACGAAACTCGAATTGAG
>JAWLEH010000134.1:0-8200 GCA_041686215.1 Balneolaceae bacterium
GAGATCCTGAACCGGATTCCATTCCCATTCAGTAAAAAGAACATAGAAATCAACAAAACGAAACAAGGTTAAAATTATGGGTAAGATTATAGGTATCGACTTAGGAACAACAAACTCATGCGTTTCCGTAATGGAAGGCAGCGAGCCGGTTGTTATTCAAAATTCTGAGGGCGGACGTACTACACCGTCAGTTGTAGCATTCTCAAAGGACGGAGAGCGTCTCGTTGGTGCTCCTGCAAAACGACAGGCCATCACGAACCCTGAGAAAACTATTTCTTCTATCAAGCGATTTATGGGACGAATGTTTAATGAGGTTGCTGAAGAGAGCAGCCAGGCATCCTACAAGGTTGTGAAAGGAGAAGATGGCACGGCGCGAGTGGAAGTGGATGATCGCCTGTATGCACCACAGGAAATATCTGCGATGGTGCTGCAGAAAATGAAACAAACTGCAGAAGAGTATCTCGGCGAAAAAGTGACGGAAGCTGTGGTTACGGTACCTGCATACTTTAACGATGCGCAGAGAAAAGCTACACAGGAAGCCGGAAAAATTGCCGGTCTCGAAATTAAGCGTATTATTAACGAGCCAACGGCTGCATCACTTGCCTACGGTCTCGACAAGAAAGATGATGATCAAACGATTGTTGTGTATGACCTTGGCGGAGGTACGTTTGATGTGTCGATCCTCGACCTCGGTGATGGTGTATTTGAAGTGAAATCAACCAGTGGTGATACGCACCTCGGTGGTGATGATTTTGATCAGCGAGTGATTAAATTTTTAGCCGAAGAGTTTAAGAAGGATGAAGGTATTGATCTGCGCAAAGATCCAATGGCCATGCAGCGATTGAAAGATGCGGCTGAGAAAGCGAAAATTGAGCTTTCAAGCTCTCAAAAAACCAATGTGAATCTGCCGTTTATTACAGCGACGGATGCAGGGCCAAAACACCTCAACATAGATATTACACGAGCGAAGTTTGAGCAGCTTGTGGATGAACTGGTGAAGAAAACCATCAAACCGTGTGAGAAAGCACTGAAAGATGCAGGTCTGAAGAAAGGTGAAGTTGACCAGGTGATTCTTGTAGGTGGATCCACCCGCATTCCGAAGATCCAGGAAATTGTAAAAGAGTTCTTTGGCAAAGATCCAAGTAAAGGTGTTAATCCTGATGAAGTTGTAGCCATAGGTGCTGCAATTCAGGGTGGTGTACTCACCGGAGATGTGGACGATGTGGTACTGCTGGATGTTACTCCGCTCACGCTGGGTATTGAGACCCTCGGCGGCGTTATGACCAAACTGATTGAAGGTAATTCAACCATTCCAACAAGCAAGAAAGAGACCTTCTCAACCGCAGCAGATAACCAAAGCAGCGTAGAGATTCATATCCTCCAGGGTGAACGTGCCCAGGCGCAGGATAACCGAACGCTTGGACGATTCCACCTTGATGGAATTCCCCCGGCACCACGAGGCGTACCGCAAATCGAAGTAACCTTTGATATTGACGCCAATGGTGTGCTGAATGTAAGTGCTAAAGATAAAGGCACCGGCAAAGAGCAGAGCATTCGGATTGAACAAAGTTCTGGTCTGAGTGACGAGGAAGTCGAAAAAATGAAGAATGCTGCCGAAGAGCACGCGGAAGAAGACAAGAAAGTACGCGAGCGAATCGAGACGCTGAATAAAGCGGACTCACTGCTCTTCTCTACCAAGAAGCAGCTTGAAGAGAACAAGGATAAGATTTCCGAAGAGAATCAAACCAAGATTCAGGAAGCACTCGATAATCTCGAAGAACTCCATAAAGAGGAAAAAGTTGACGAGATTGAACCTGCCATTGAAGAACTCAATAATGCGTGGGCAGCTGCTTCTCAGGAGATCTACCAGGCAGCACAGAATGAAGAGCAGGCCGGAGCAGAAGGCGCGGCAGGAGCCGGGGCCGATGCAGCCGGAGCCTCTGATGCAGAAAGCAGCGAAGAAGATGATGCTGTGGATGCAGACTTCGAAGTGGTAGACGACGAAGACGAGAAGAAATAACACGATTTAACTCCGGCTCAACCGGAGATATAATCACTTTTTAAGAGCTCCATCGAAGAAAATTCGGTGGGGCTTTTTTTATATTCTTAGATTTTGCACTGCATCGGGTTCAGCCGTCCGTTCCCACATTGGTATTGTAAGCTTCAGCAGGAAACAGTAGAACAGGAAAAGACCGATGGGGACAAACTGCAGGGCGAAAAACCACTGGCCCGAATCGATGATGAAGTAGATTGCCACGGCGGGCACTACAACAAACAAAGCGAGAAACAGCAGCCAGCCGTAGCGTCTTTCGATCCAGAGAGTGCCGATTAATACAGGCAAAAAGAGCAGAATCAGGGGGGCGAGCAGTAAAAGAGCGAGGATCCGGAAGAAACTCAGAAAAAACAAAACACTGCCGGAAAGCTCCCAGGTGAGCCAGCGTTCAAGTGTTTCAACATCGAAATGAAACAAGTTCATAGCTGAATTATCGAAGATTTAGTAACGTCACTTAAAGGATTTATCGATAAAAACGGGAAATTTTTAAACCCTTTTTTGCCAAAGTAGATTTCATTATCTATAATAGACCGTTGATAATCAAACGGTTATGAAAACAAAAGCACAACAGTACTGGCGGCAAAATCTCATCTACCTGGCTATCCTGCTGGCTATATGGTTCGTGGTATCATTCGGTGCCGGAATTTTGTTCGTGGATTGGCTGGATCAATTTCGTCTTGGAGGCTTTAAGCTGGGGTTTTGGTTTGCCCAGCAGGGATCCATTTATGTGTTTGTTGTTCTCATCTTTGTGTATGTGTACCTGATGAACAGGCTTGACAAAAAATTTGATTTCGACGAGGTGTGATGGGAATACAGGGATGGACATTTTTGATCGTTGGCCTCACCTTTGCGCTCTATATTGGGATCGCATACTTGTCCCGGGCGGGAACGACGGGCGATTTCTACATTGCCGGTGGAAAAGTTTCGCCGCTGGCTAACGGAATGGCAACGGCCGCTGACTGGATGTCGGCCGCTTCGTTTATCTCCATGGCCGGACTCATCAGTTTTATGGGAAGAGACGGCTCGGTATATCTGATGGGCTGGACCGGCGGCTACGTGCTTCTTGCTCTTTTGCTGGCTCCCTACCTGCGAAAATTTGGAAAATTCACGGTCCCGGATTTTGTGGGAGATCGTTACTACTCCCGAACCGCGCGTCTTGTGGCTGTGGTGTGTGCTGTTTTTATTTCCTTTACCTACGTAGCCGGGCAAATGCGGGGTGTTGGTATTGTCTTTTCGCGGTTTCTTGAAGTTGATATCACGACCGGCGTGATTATCGGCATGATCATCGTCTTTTTCTATGCAGTATTAGGTGGAATGAAAGGGATTACTTACACGCAGGTGGCGCAGTATTGTGTGCTGATATTTGCCTACCTCGTGCCGGCCATTTTTATCTCTATCTTGATGACAGGCAACGTGATTCCACAGATTGGGTTTGGCGGTACTCTTGCGGATGGCTCCGGCGAGTACCTGCTGGACCGCCTCGATGGACTCAGTACCGAAATGGGGTTTGATCCCTACACCGATGGGTCCAAATCCACCATTGACGTCTTTTTTATAACCGCTGCCCTGATGGTGGGCACGGCCGGCCTTCCCCACGTGATCGTCCGTTTCTTCACCGTTCCAAAAGTGAAAGATGCAAGAATTTCAGCGGGATATGCGCTTTTGTTTATCGCCTTGCTCTACACAACGGCACCGGCAGTCGCGGGATTTGCACGAGCCAACCTCCTCGAAACGGTGGATAATGCCCCCTACGCCGAAGTACCCGAATGGTTCACGAGCTGGGAAGATACCGGCCTGATTGAGTTTAATGATATTGACGGGGACGGCAACATAAATTACACGCCGGATGAGAGCACAAATGAGCTTGTGATTGACCCTGACATTATGGTTCTGGCCAACCCGGAAATTGCTCAGCTTCCCAATTGGGTTATTGGCCTGGTGGCGGCCGGGGGACTTGCTGCGGCCCTTTCAACGGCAGCAGGCCTTTTGCTGGTTATTTCCACAGCAGTTGCCCGCGACCTGATCCGCCGTACTTTTGTCCCCGATATCACCCAGCAGCGGGAACTTCTGTTTGCAAGAGTTGCTGCAGGAGGGGCTGTGATTGTTGCAGGTTACTTTGGGATTAATCCGCCCGGTTTTGTGGCCCAAACGGTAGCCTTTGCCTTCGGGCTGGCGGCCGCTTCTTTCTTCCCGGCTATCCTTCTTGGAATCTTTTCCAACCGAATGAACAAAGAGGGTGCAATCTCCGGGATGATAGCAGGAATCGTGTTTACGGCGGCATATATCATCTATTTTGCATTCATGTTTCCCGAGTTGAACAATTCTGAGAACTGGCTGTTTGGCATTTCACCGGAAGGAATTGGGACACTGGGGATGGTCATTAACCTTGTGACGGCACTGATTATCAGCCGCTTTACGAAAGCACCGCCTCTTGAAATTCGCGAGATGGTTGAACGCATTCGAGTACCGCGGGATCTTGAGAAGGATAGTGAGACCGGGGAAAATTGATCGGAGACCGGGGACTTAACACGGATGACTGAAGGCGGGAGAATGGGTGAAGGAGAGAAAGAGAGAGTGGGAGTTCAATATATACCTTTAGAAGCTATAAATTTTCCGGTCTCCGGCCTGCAGTCATCCGTCCTGCCGTCTCCTGTCTTCCAGCTTGAGGCACCAAAACCCACACCACTCACCAGTTAATTCTTGATATCATATTTCCTATCTTTACCGCATGAATATTCTTGGAATTGAATCCTCGTGTGACGAGACAGCGGCGGCTGTTCTGTCGGATGGAAAAGTGCTCTCAAACATCATCGCATCGCAAACGGTGCACGAGCAGTTTGGCGGAGTAGTGCCGGAACTGGCCTCCCGCGCTCACAACAAAACCATCTGGGCTACCGTAGACCAGGCCCTGAAAACCTCCGGGTTGCAGATGCCGGACGTCGATGCCATTGCCGTGGCCAAAGGTCCGGGGTTGATGGGGTCGCTGCTGGTGGGGCTGGGCTTTGCGAAGGGGTTGAGTCTGTCGTGGGAGAAGCCCCTGATTGGCGTGAATCATATCGACGCACACATGTATGCGAACTTCATCGAACACGAAGAAGTGTTTCCGTTTGTAGCGCTGATTGTCTCTGGCGGACACACGCGCCTGGTGCACATCACCGCCCCGTTCGAGCATCATCTGCTGGGAAAAACACGCGATGATGCTGCCGGTGAAGCGTTTGATAAAGTCGGAAAAATGCTGGATCTGCCGTACCCTGGCGGTCCGCAGGTGGATAAACTCTCAAAAAACGGCAACCCGGACTTTATAGATTTTCCGCGGGCAATGGCCAAAAAAGGCCTCGATTTCAGCTTTTCGGGGCTAAAAACCAGCGTTCTGTACTACCTGCAGGATCAGGACAAAGAGTTTATCAGAGAGCACCTGGAAGATATTTGCGCAAGTGTATCAGCCGCTATTACCGATGTGCTGATGATTAAACTCAGGCGTGCCCTTCGTAAAACCGGTGTGAAACATGTGATGGTAGCAGGAGGCGTATCCGCCAACTCGATGCTAAGAAATAAAGTTCAGGCAATGGCTGAAAAGGAGAAAATAAACCTGATGATTCCGGCGATGGAGTACTGTACCGATAACGGGGCGATGATTGCCAAAGCAGGAGAGATGAAAGCGCGGCTGGGTCAGTTCGACGGTCCGGAATTGAAGCCGTTTGCGAGTTTGTAATCTTCGTCTGCACACTGCTTCTGTGGGCTGACGAGTGAATGTGGTTTGAAATCCAGTTCAGGAGCCTCTCTAAATCTAACCACCAGCTCCTAACCTACCCGACAGACGGCCAACCGCAGTCTTCAGCCGGGAATCGTGCCGATATTAAACTCTTTGGCTACTTCCTTCATCACTTTATCAAACGTGTATAAATCAAGTCCAAAGTGATGAGCAATTCCAAGATGAATCGCATCCAGTGTTCGTAAGGCTTTAGTGGTGGTCTCCAACATCCATTCTGCGGATTTAAAAACACCGGGGCCCATCTCAGCGACTTCAAATAGCCCCGTCCTTCGATGTTTTTTGTACAGTTTCCAGGTTTTGTTTCCATCCTCTTTTGATAGTTCCTTCATTCTCTGCTTCTTACTAATAGCGGATCGAAGTTCAATATCTGTTAAATAACTGATAACTACCTGGTCTTGCTTCTGCATTATTTCCTGCACTGCATCACTCTCAGGTTCAGGCAGGTAATACGCAGCAAGGCAGCTTGTATCGATGTACATTAGTATCTTTCTTTTTTTCTGAGATCAATAATTGTTTCAGAAACTGGACTGTTTTTAACCGTAATAGATTTGCGGTGGTCACTTAAATCTGGAAAAAGAGGGGATGATGGTTCAAGAGATACCAACCTTGCAACCGGACGAGAATGTTTTGTGATGATAATCTCTTCACCTTTCTCAGCATCCGAAAGGTAATCAGCAAGATGTTCCCGTACCTCCTTGACTTTCACTTTTTTCATTGACCGACAGTTATGTACAAAATTATTGTACAAAAAATAAACAATTTCTGGCATTATAGAAACGGCTATATAATCTTTGTTTAATAATTACCAATAGGGGCTTGAGGTTTATAAGGATCTGTAGCGGGTCCCGTGTATCCACAAACCCCGAAGCGGGGTGAATTTACGAGTTGTAATAACTCTTCAGCGTATACATCATCACCAGATTCCTCTTCTTTGTGTTTGTCACATAATAATTCACCGCCATCAAAACTGTCATAATCTTCCAGCAGCCATTTAGCTTTGTTATTGCAGCGGTAGCAGGTGGGTTTTGGCATTTCGTTCCTGGCCATTAAAAAAATCGGATACGCTGTTGCCGGTTTTCCCCACCGGGCATCAACGACTTTAATGGTGGTTTGAGTGGTGCTTCCAAAATCATAGGTATGCGTCATCTCCATATCTGTTTTTAATGTCTGGTAAATTTTACGATTCATTGAAATCTCCTCTCCCCATGGGTTACTACCTAAAGTAAACTGACTCATATGTCCACAACACTCTAACCAAATAGATCTCAGGTATTGATCCAGTTCATTCAGGCGTGCATTACCATTTAACTCCAAATGCAGCCAAAAGGCCGAGTTATAACTATTCTTTATGTATAAATGATACAGCCGCTGCTCTCGTGCTTTTCCGTTGCTCTCGTTCGCTTTATCAACCGCATCGTTTCGGTCATCGCAAGCTTTTAAATGTCTGATGAGACCTCCTGAGGTCATCATTCGCCCACAAAATCTGCATTTTCCTTTCGTTCTGCCTGTTGCACTCATTCTATTGTATGTTGGTTTGAGATCAATTTTCACAAAATATAATGATATAGCTCTCAACAGAAAAAGCGATACCTCGTCTGCACACTGCTTTTGTGGGCTGACGAGTGGATCTGGCTCGAAACACAATTTGGAAGATTTCCTGCATTAAACCTGCGAGCCTTAACCTACCCGACAGACGGTAAAGGCCACAAAGTGATCCCTTCGTGACAACCGTCAGCCGGGGGCTTCGTCTGCATGCTGCTTTCGCAGGCTGACGAATGGATGTGGCTTGAAACCTAATTCAGAGAATTCTCTCAATCAAAGCAACGGAGCTTAACCAACCCGGCAGACGAAAAAGGCCACAAAGTGATCCCTTCGGGACAATCGTCAGCCGGGGAATCGTCTACTCCCAAACGTCTAGAACCCCGCCGTCCTTGCCAAAAAGCGGATCGCGGGAGGGGAGAGGAACTGCCTTAATATTTTCAATTACTTCAGGGCGATCATCCGGTTCACCCCGGAGTAAATCATGATGTCTGCTATTTGGGTAAGCCCCCACAACCCCCAGGTTTTCACTACCCAGATTTTTATGCCCGACCCCGGCCGGAATGACGATGACATCACCCGCCTTCACGTCCAGTTTTTCACCTTGCTCGCCGCCAAGATGCAATTTGGCTTCTCCTGAATAAATTCCCAGCACCTCATGAGATGTGCTGTGGTAGTGGTGAAAGGGATAGACGCCATTTCTCCAGGAATTCGTCCAGTTGTTATTGGCGAAGGTACGTTCCAGCCATTCAGCGCCCGCTTTGTCACGTTCTGAAAAAGCGTCCCGGTATAAGAGTAGAGGTAAGTTGTTATTGGGGATAGAGCCGTCGTCTTCA
>JAWLEH010000135.1:0-2148 GCA_041686215.1 Balneolaceae bacterium
GTATTGATCACAGAGCACGGAAAACCATCAGCTTACCTTGTTGATGTGGATCATTTTGAACAGATTCAGAAGAAATTAAAACTTCTGGAAGGCTTGGCCAGAGGGGAAAAGGCCATTCTTGAGGATCGGATTGTATCGCATACAGATTCCAAAAAACGCATGGCCCGATGGCTCGGATAATCTGGACTGAACCCGCCCTTCAGGAGTTGGATGAAATTGCCGATTATATTTCATTGGAAAACCCCACTACTGCATAAAATTTAGTCCGGGAGGCATTTGATCGAGTAGATCAATTAGCTGATCATCCGAAGAGTGGAAAACTTTTAGAAGAATTTGAAGCAACTGTATATCGAGAAATAGAAATGACGCTTTGCAGAATTTTTTATTGAGTAGCTTATGAGATCGTGTACATCATCCATGTAAATAGGGAAGAAAAAGTGCTTCACATAGATATCTTGAAATCACGGTAAACATTGGTTTATTGGCATAACCAGTGTTTCGCTTCGCGTACAAAATATGAACCTGCTGACCGGTACAGGTTTTTTGCCTTACTTTTTTATTTGATAACCCGGCAGCAGAAACCAAAAGCCGTTATTTTTTTACAGTTATCCCATATGAGAAGAATTATAATCACTTCAGGTATTCTCTTTGTCTCTGAGTAGGCTGTCTTTGAGATAATCGCCCGGCGACATATAGACCAAATGATTGCCTCCCCTCTCAATCCACCGTCACAAAAACCGATGTTCGCGGCTGATTATTGACGGCCCGGCTGATGTGGCCCCGGCCGGTGGTGTCCTCCACAAACAGAACATCACCCGTGGAAAAACGGCGGACGGTTCCATCCCCGATCTCCACATCTACAGCGCCATCCAGCATGATGATATATTGACGCTGCGGAGCGTTGTGCCAGGCATAATCATAGTCCGGATCAGTGCGACGGAAAATGATCCCGGTGGCATTCAGCTTTTCTGACAGGTGCCCGATATCCCCGGCATCCTCCAGTTCTATTTCTATATCTTCGAAATGCGATTCGTTATCGGGACCGGTGTAGAGTCGTGTGATGTTCATGGTTGTGATGCTTATTGGTGATTATTTCTGTTAGAAATCAGAAGTAAATGTGGCTTACTGCGTCTGTCAATTTCAAAATACAGTACAGGTTATATTCTAAAATAGCCAACCACCCCTTGGAGGCTGTCCAAAAAGGTAAAATTCATCGCGCATCGCTTAAATAATTTAGGCTTATTTTCCATACTCACCCTATATCCCTCTCTATTTAATATAGAGGGATTAAATGACTAAATTATTTAAGCTATTATGTTAATTGAATTACTTTTTGGACAGACCCGATTTTTCAATCAATGAAAGTTGGAGATCCAGGTTCGGGCAGAAAAACTTTGAAAACCCCCCGTTTAATTAATGGCTACTTCAGAGGGTCTGCCATCATTCCACGTACGGTTTTAATCTCATCTTCATTCACTGTGTGCGGCATTCCGGGATAGATGGATTTCGTTACGTCTGCGTTCAGCTTCCTGAATACGGCTTCCGTTTCATCCACACGCTCTTTTGGTATATGCGGATCAACGTTGCTGCATCCAAGGAAAACGGGCGTTTGCTCCATTGATCCGCTGTAATGGGATTCCTCAATCTCCGGACCGATCAATCCACCGCTGAAGCCCACAACTCCGCCCAATTTCTGTGGGTGACGTGCAGCATATTCCGTTGTCAGACAGGCACCCTGTGAAAATCCAAGAAGCATAATCTTCTCCGCAGGAATCCCGGCCGATTTTAAATCTTCCAGAAGGTTGTGAATTTGTTGAAGTCCGCTCGATAAGCCCGGCTGATTGTTTTCTTTCGGCTGAAGAAATGAGTACGGATACCAGGTATGATTTTGCGCCTGCGGGGCCACATAATGGAAATCGGGCTGAGCAAATTCGTCCGCCAGGGAGAACATGCTCTCAGCTGTAGCTCCCCGGCCGTGCATCATAATCATTGCAGCTTTTGCACGGGAAACTGACGCACCATACTCTTTCGGTTTGATAGCTTGATGCGGTCCCTGGAACGGGTTGTTGGGATCAATTCGGAATAGTGACATTTGTGTATTTTTTAAATTTTTTGGTGTCAGTTAATACATTCTCCCCTTGAGGGGTG
>JAWLEH010000135.1:2248-8167 GCA_041686215.1 Balneolaceae bacterium
ATAACACCCCTCTGTATCTCCCCTTGTTAGGGGAGAGTAAAAAACCTAAACATTAATCTCCGGCAGGCGCTTCTCGATCATCTCGCGTTTGGATTCGAGCCAGGGCGGGAGGATCAGTTTCTGGCCGAGTTTATCCGGATCTTCATCTACATCATAACCGGGACCGTCGGTAGCAATTTCAAACAGCACGCCGCCCGGTGATCGAAAATAGACCGAGTGAAACCAGTGGCGGTCAATAACCTGAGACGGACTCAGCCCCATTTCTAAAACCTTTTCACGGAGCGATTTAAGTTCGTCATCATCCTCTGCCCTGAATGCCACGTGATGGATAATACCACGGCCGTTGGCCGATGGTTTGGGTTCGCCCTCTTCAATAACGACAGAACTACCGATGCCAGCTTCCGTTGTATAGTGCCAGAGGTTATTCTCGTTTGCGGCTTCTTCAAACCCGAAAAGAGTCTGAAGCACTTTTGCAGTTGGTTCGCGGCGGTCTAATAAGAGCGTGGTTCCATGAAATCCGCGAATGCCGTACTCTGCCGGAACCGTGCTGTGCTCATAGCCAGGCATTGAATTCACGTGCTCATCAAAAACCAGTTCGAGCTTCATCAGGTCGGGATCTCTGAAACCGATTGCCTGCCGTCCAAAACGGTCGTAGGGCCCGTCGAAATCGATTCCTTCTTCTCCGAAGCGCTCAGCCCAGTACTCCATCGATCCGGATGGAACTGCCAGTGCTACTTTCACGGCCTCTCCTATTCCGGGCTTTCCCTGTCGCGCCATGGGCCAGGGGAAGAACGTCAGACCTGATCCCGGGGTGCCCTCCGCATTCCCATAAAAAAGGTGATAGGTTCCCGGGTCGTCCTGGTTGACCGATTTCTTCACCAGGCGCATGCCAAGGTTTCGAACATAGAACTCCACGTTTCGCTGAACGTCACCGGCCAGAGCAGTGATGTGGTGAATCCCCTTTTGGTGTGATTTCATAACAGGTTAGAATTAATTTGGTTATCAATTATTTAATGTTAAACTAAATACATTTGCGTACAGTTCCAACTGCTAACAGCAGTGTCACAAAGTAACTCAAAAACCTTTATACTATTACCATTGATGGCCATAAGTAAGTAGCTTGACCCTGAAATGAATATTAATGAATCTGTATTGGACAAATTCTGATGACTGAAGACGAGAAAAAAGAGATAAAAGAAATTATCGATCAACAGCTTGAATCGGTCAGGGAAGAGATTGAAGAACTGAAAGAGCTGACCAAGCCGGTGAAACTGGATGCATCAGTCGGAAGGTTATCCCGCATGGACGCAATCAACAACAAGGCGATAAACGAAAAACAGCTTCGGGAGAAAAAGAGCACGCTACAAAAGCTTGAGCGCGCTCAGGAGAGATATGCGAAAAATAAACTTGGCACCTGCCTGAAATGTGGTGAAGAAATTCCTTTTGGCCGGCTGAAATTCATGCCTTACACCACACGCTGTGTGCAATGTGCCGCAAGATGAATCTCGACTGAAAAGCATATTTACGCCAGTGTAATAAGTACGGGGCAGGCTGATGGCGTTGTGGGTTTCAGATGACTGGGCTTAAATCGTGTTCGGACTTCTATCTTATATCCGGTGTTTCCCAGGGTATCCACCGATTCTTGTCTACTGTAAAATCTCTGCCTGTTTCTGCGATATCCGTGTCAACCGCAGAATCGTCAAGAAGAAACGCCTTTACGAAAGGCTCTGCGTGCGGTTTTTTTGGGAATCGTTGAGTTGACAGTGATTGTGACCGCTTACCTGCGAGAACCCCATTCGCTCCGGAATCCCCATCGCTTGCCAGACCGCACGGGCCGCCACAGATGCGCCAAACGTGCTTTCGGGGCCGAGCCAGTCAATACCGGAGTGCTCAAGTAAAAGCAGCGAACGGGGCGCCACCATGGCCATCACTTCGTGATGATCGAACGGTAGTTTCTCCACAGACTCACTGAATTCAGAAAAGGACTCTCTGAACCAGACATTTTCACCAACAATCTGACGCAGTGTTTGTACTTCTCTCCCCTCTTCAAGCAGTGCATCGGATATTCTCCACGATGCTGCTCCTCCCGCACCTGATTCCTGGGGTATTGTAAGGGCGATGCGCTCATCAAATCCTACAAGCGTTTAACGTGCCAAACAAGACGACACAGCTTAGGGCGAAGGTGTTCTATAGAAATGAAAACAATCTGAACTGATTTGTTGAGCAGGTTCATGTATCTTTTCGCTGGCTGAATATAAAGAAACTGATTTTGGATAAATATGGACAATACCACACTACAGAGGGTGCTGCTGATTCATGTAATTCAGCGTAATTCTACGTTATGATCTACCTTGTTTTTGCCTTCCTGACCGCCCTGTTTGAATCACTCAAGGATTTGTCGGGAAAGTTTGGCCTGGGCCGGCTCAACGAGTTTTTTATATCGTGGGCGATGTCGGCTTTTGCGCTTCCGGTGCTTCTGCCACTTCTTTTTGTGATTGATATACCCGACGTGAACAAGACATTTTATCATTCACTGATTGCCGGAGGTGTGTTAAACGGCATCACTCTAATACTTTACATGAGAGCCATCAGGCTGTCGGATCTTTCAGTTACAATCCCCATGATCACATTTACACCTCTTTTTTTGCTGGTCACATCACCGGTTATGCTGGGTGAAATTCCATCGCCAAAAGGTATTTTCGGTGTACTGCTGATCGTGTTTGGCTCATACATGCTTAATATCAGGCAGCGGGGAAAAGGGTTGTTGGAGCCGTTCAGGGCACTTTTAGTGGAGCCGGGCCCAAGACTGATGCTCCTGGTAGCGTTTATCTGGAGTTTCACGTCGAACATAGATAAAATTGGTGTTCAAAATTCATCTCCTATTTTTTGGTCTATTGCCATGACTTCTTTTCTCACGCTGGCTCTACTGCCATTTATGCTGATATACTCCAGCCAGTCTTTCAAGAGGATCTATAAAGAGAAAAAATATCTTGTGCCCCTGGGGTTATTCAACGCGCTCACGTTTATCACGCAGATGATTGCCATTAACTACATTTTAGTGGCCTATGTAATCTCCATCAAGCGCGGAAGTGCTATTTTGAGTGTGTTTTGGGGGCACCTGTTTTTTGGAGAAAAGGGAGTACGGGAACGCCTGGTTGGGGTTATCATTATGGTTGCAGGGGTGATGCTGATTGCAACATCCTGATATCGCAGATTAAACCGGCTGTAAGCGGTATATAGTGCACCTACTATTTCGGATAATCACGCAAAATCATCGAGGTCCACACCGCGGTTGGCGCCACGTAAAATCGTATGCGACTCATCGTGGGCTTCGTCGGGCTCCAGGTGAATGGTAACAACAGCGTCCGTTTTGAGGGCGTCAATAAGTTTACGTTCAAGGATGGTTGTGAGTTTATGAGCGGTTTTCAGGCTGATGTCATCCTCAAATACAAGATGCAATTCTACCCATGTTGTACCGCCAGAGGTGCGATGCCGCAAGTGATGCCACCCTTTAACAAGATCAGGCGACTCCTCTTTCAGAACGCGTCTCAGAGCCCGGTCAACCTCGGGGTTTCTCGTATCCATGAGTCCGCGGACAGAGTATCGTAATAACTTGTATGCTTCACGAATAATATAGGCGGCAATAAGCAGGCTCACTACAATGTCGAGGAAAAGCCATCCTGTGAGTTCAATCAGGCCAAGAGTTAGCACAACGCCGCCGCTTGTCCACACATCCGTTAGAGTGTGTTTGCCATTGCTGACGGCAATCATACTGTTTTCACGACGGCCTATTTTTGTGAGATAGAGCCCGGTAGCAAGGTTGATGAGTGCAGCCGTACCCATTAACACGATACCCGTGCCGAGATTGGTTATTTCAACACCTGTAATGGCGTTTTCTACAGCGTTAAAGATAATTGTGATGCCGGCAAGTACAATGATGGTTCCTTCAGCACCAACCGACAAAAACTCAACACGTTCGTGCCCGTAATGGTGGTCGTCATCAGCCGGTTTTCGACTGAGGTAATAACCGTACACAACAAATAAAACTGCAAACAGGTGAACAACTGATTCGGCGGCATCCGAAAGGGCTGCTGTGGAATCAGTAACAATGTAGGCAACGGATTTTAATAACAAAGAGATGCATGATGCAGCCAGGCTGATAAAAAGTGCATTTCGGACAGGTGATTTTGCAACGGAGCGAAAGGTATTCATAAGCCTGATTTTCTGTATCGTCCAGCCTAAATAAGCTATGAAAGATTTCAGTTATATTCTAAGATTGTCCAAAAAGAGCATGGTTTGCAGAAAATTTAACCACTAAGTCATCCCGACCTGATCCGGGATCTTTTTCCCAGATGAACGGCCGGGGATGCCACATCAAGTGCAGGAGGACTTTTGTTATCATTTTTTCTCACAGCCCTTGAGGGGAGTACCACGCGATTCGCGTGGGGAGGGGTGCCTGGTGAGCCAGTCGGTGGATAGGTTAATTTCAAAAACTCCCATTTAGATCCTGACGGATTCACGGTTTATGTTCATCACACGCCCCGTCGACTAAGCCCATTGGGTTTGCGAAATCACCCGCCTCGGGGCTCTTGATATATCGGCGCTTTGCGACCCCGCACTGCGCGCCGGGAACACCACGGCGCTTGTACGGGGCTATGAATATGATGCCCCTGCCGGGGCATTTTGTTTCGCACAAGCGCGAAACCAGTTATACATGGAAAAGTGAAATTTCAGGTGTTTATTAGAACAAAAACATCGATTTCAGCATGAAAACAGCATGTTTTACAATCTGTCATTGGTAGCTCCTAATCATGCCACAAAAAGCGGGGCAACACTATTTCAGAGGTGACAGGTAAAAAATTCGCTGTTCAAAGCTGTTTAATATGTTTAAAGAGACAACTTATTCGGTCTTGATTGGCGAAGCTCATTTTTTGAACCCGCCAGCGAAATTGCATGGTTTGCATCACAGCGCGGGAGAAATCACAACCGAGAGCTTTTGGATACTTTCTTCTTTTAGTCCTGCTTTAGCGGGGTGACGGTTCAAAAATATCAAGACAAGATTCATTGAAACTATTTTTGGTGTGACATTACATTTATTCTAAAATCTGTCATCGGTAGCATCCAATCCAATTAACCGGACTTTTTTGAAACAGGCGCCTCGCCGTTTTCCATCTCCATGTAGATTCGTTGCTTTACGGCATCGCCAACAAAGGAGATTCCGGCATTGATGGCCACCAATCCAATCAAGCCGATCCAAAACCAGAGGGCAGCATGACCGAGATCGAATTCAGCCGGGCTGTTACTCTTGATGATAATTGCTTCTCCAATAAAATTGATTCCAAGCCCAACCAGAGCTACGCCGATCACCGAGTGCCGCCACCATTTCTTTTTATAGGTCATTTATCATGAGTTTATGATTGTTGTAATGATATAAAAAGAGGTTACGCAATACGTTCATTCATCTCAACAAGATTTCATAGAAAATGGCTGTTAAGGGTTTCGGATCTGTACAAGGACTGGAAAAGAAGCACTTGCTCACAGATGCTTACGGATTGAGGAAAAGCGAATTGATTGATTGAGTCACGTAAACGTTTCGGGAGCTCTCACTAATGAAAAGCGTTTACCAGTTGGATTTAAAAATTTCAGTACAGTACGAGGTTGTCCAAAAAGTCCGTCATCCCGCACTTTCCCGAGGGGATCCCTGTGGGAGATGCGGGATCTCCTTTCGTTGATATAGACGGGAGATGCAACGTCCTTTTTGGAAAACTTCAGGCACTTTTAAATACAATGAAAACCGTTAAACGTTTTAACGAATTAAACATACATTTACAGAGACGACAAAAAAACAGAAAATTCTATTCCAGCTCTGTGGAATTGACCCTGCATTGATGGTGTTTATTCACATAGAATCAATAAATA
>JAWLEH010000136.1:0-8058 GCA_041686215.1 Balneolaceae bacterium
AATAAAAAATAACGCTACTAGTGGCACAGTCCCGTAAAAAAAGCCTTCTCCCGTCAGCGAAAGAAGGCTTGAAAATCAGTTAGTAAACTACGCAGCACTATAGCCTTTTACTCTTCTTTGTGTATGTGCACATCGTGTTGCGGGAATGGAATGTTGAGCCCTTCTTTGTCAAACGTTTTGTAGACCTGCTCATTCATTCTGAAAAATACCGGCCAGTAATCTCCGGCCTCCACCCAAACCCGCACAACAATATTTACGGAACTGTCAGCCAGCTCATTAACAGCCATAAACGGTTCCGGATCATCCAGAATGCGGTCATCTTCAGAGAGCAGCCGCTTGATCACTTCGTAGGCCTTGTCTACATCATCACCGTAGCCAATACCAATCGTCCAATCGACCCGCCGGCGTTCCTCCATAGAATAGTTTGTAAGCGATCCAGTGGAGAGTGGCCCGTTGGGGATCATAATGGTTTTGTTATCAGGTGTTTTCAAAATTGTGGAAAAGATCTGAATCTCTTTTACAGTCCCTGAATGTCCCTGTGCTTCAATAAAGTGGCCGGCTTTAAACGGCTTGAAAAAGAGAATCATCACGCCGCCTGCAAAATTTTGCAGTGCACCGGAGAGCGCCAGACCCACAGCAAGACCTGCAGCACCCAGAATTGCGATAAAGGAGGTCATCTCTACGCCCAGCATGCCGAGAGCCGTGATATACACCATGACCTTCAGCAAGATCGAAATCATGCTTGTTAAAAAACTTTTAAGCGTCTGCTCTGTTTCCCCTTTGTCCAGGCCTTTGCGGACTCCCTTGGTAATGATCTTAACGGCCCATAAACCAATAACAAGAGTTAGAATGGCCCAAACCAGGTTCGGGCCGTAGGTTGTGATAATTCCCATGAAGTTAAAATCCTGCATACTTTCCATTTATTAAGTTCTGTTCGTTCAAGTTTCTATTTCTAATTCCTGTCGTTTCAGACCCGTTTAATGATTTTAACGCCCAAATTATTCATGAACGAATTCATTAACATTCTTCTAATCTTCATCGGACTCAAAACGTTATGCAAAAGTCTATATTTATCCGATTAAAAACAACAAAAAAAAGCCGCAGGGCTAATACACCATGCGGCTTTTATAAAATTGAATGCTGAAACGCTCTTTACTCGAGATGGCTCCGGAGCATCCATGCGGTTTTGGAATGTGTATGCAGGCGCTCGGTAAGAAGGTCTATTGATGCTTCATCGCCGGCTTTCTCGCATGCCGGGAGAGCTTCCCGTGCTGTTCTGAGAACGGTTTCATTATCAACGGCAAGGCGGCGCACCATTTCCATCGCTTTGGGCTGATCTGTGTCTTCCTTGATGGAAGTCAGCTCATTAAACTTCCGAAAGGAGCCAGGGGCCCTGTGGCCTAATGCCCGAATACGCTCCGCAATTTCATCAACGGCTTCAGCAAGTTCAGTGTACTGTTCTTCAAACTGCTCATGAAGTGAGTGAAAATGTTCTCCTGTTACGTTCCAGTGGTAATTGTGCGTTCGCAGGTAGAGCATGTAAGAGTCAGCCAGCACCTTTGATAACCCTTCAGCTATTTTCTCCCTGTTCTCCGGTGAAATACCAATGTTTATTTCCATTTCCTGTTTTCCGTTTACGACTGTTGGTTCACTCATAGTATTACCTCATCAATCGTTTAATTAACTGTTATCTATCTCTGCAGTTTCATTACACATTTGAGGTAAATTTCATTCCGTTGCCGGCACCGTTGAAAGCCGGATCAGGCATCCATATCGTGCACTTCTTTTAATATAGCACGCGCGTTTTCATCATTCTCCTGCATCACCCTGTGTTGCAGATTCGTAACGATCTCCTGTTCGGCACGTTCATAAGCTTCCTCTTTCGCCTCTTTTTCCGTTCCGGTTCGCACCAACTCATAAATATCATCTGCGCGAACGATGCTGTAGAGGTTATCTTCGTTAAAGGCATGAGAGCGGAGTTCTTCGAATTTTTTAAACAGATCCGGAAACTGAACCGTATTATCCGCCCGGTCCACAACTTCAACATCTCCGGGACCTTCAGCACTTAAGGGTGTTTTACAGATGTAATAAAATTTTTGCTTGTAAATCATAGGTTCTTTTTTATCAACATTTTTAATGGATCGTAAAATATAACTTATTCCGTGGAGCTTCCCATATTTTTCAACAGGGGTAAGTGAGAATCATAAGTTCATTTACGCTTCAGCTCTTTTGGCCGCATCAGCCACTTAAATGTGCAGTTCTTTGGGCTAATCTCTTTCCAGTTCGTTTCACCTGATAAAAAACAGGCGATATTTGCCGTTGTAACCCGGTCGTGAAACACACCCTCCGAAAGCTGTGATATAATCCGTTCCACACTTGGGTTGTGCCCGGCAACCAGTACCACACGGCAATCATCCGGAGTTGACTGAATCGCCTGCAAATAGGCGTCTGAAGATTTGAAATAGAGATCTTCCACCCACTTCACGTTATCCCGCGAATACCCCAGCTGCCCGGCCACATGTTCAACTGTTTGCACGGCGCGTTTCGCCGGTGATGATATGATCAGGTCAGGCAGTAGGTCCAGATCTGCAAGATACCGGCCCATCGCAGGTGCATCCCGGTGGCCGCGTTTATTCAGCGGACGGTCGAAATCTTTCAGCGATTGATCATCCCAGGAAGATTTAGCGTGACGCATTATCAATATCGTTTTCATAGTGTGTATAACTCATTCAATGGTGGCTCTACATACTGCTTATCAAAGATACAAACTCCTGTTCACAATTAATCACCTCAACGGAATCTGGAAACATGCCGTATCAAGGCTGTGGAGAACGGGAATCTTTAAAAATCGTGCCCGGTAAATAAAATGAGAGTGCCAGCCCCCTCACGGCCATAAACAGTATCATAGCAAGCCAGAGTCCGTGAACGCCAAACAGTGCGGTTCCCGCGTAATAAACCGGCAAAAAGAATACAATAGTTGCAGCAAGCATTGTATTCCGCATCGGGACCGTAGCTGTTGCCCCGATAAAAACCCCATCCAGTATGTAACAAATACTGGATACGAAGGGCGCCAATACCGTCCAGAAAACCACACTCAACGCCAGGTTAATCACATCCTCTTTATCAGTGAAAATTGAGAGAATCTGTTCATCAAAGAGCCCGTAAACCAGGCTTCCGGCCACCCCTATGGACAGCCCCCAGGTTAAGTTATAGTACACTGCCTTTTTCAATTTGGGCAGATTACCTGCTCCCTTAAACCGCCCTACCATACTCTCTGCAGCATACGCAAACCCGTCAATACCGTAGGATGCCACCATCCAAAGCTGGAGCAGAATAGTGTTTGCAGCCAGAATCAAATCACCCTGCTCTGCAGATTTCGCAGTGAAAAATGAGAAGGTAAAAATAAGGCAGAGGGTACGGATGAAAATATCCCGGTTTACGGAAAAGAATTTTACCAGTGCCTCTCCATTCAGCAGCTCAGCCCGTACAAAATGGGCAAAATAACGGCGGTATTGATACAGAAAAAGACCGGCAGCAATTGCCAGTGCCAGGTAGGTGGAAATCAATGTTCCCCAGGCCACACCATCTACATGCATGTCCATCCCCCAGATAAACCACACATTCAGAACAATATTCAGCAGATTCAAAACAATGGTTACAATCATGGGGAAAGTGGCATTTTGCATACCCAGAAACCAGCCGTTAATACCGTAGAGAGCTAAAACAGCCGGTGCCGTATAAATGCGGATATCATAGTAGACCCGTGTATAAGCTTCCACTTCGGGGCCGCTTTCGATAACCCAAAAACTAAGGGCCGCAATAGGATCTTTCAGCAGCAGTATCAGGATGCCAATCCCTATAGCCACAACCTGCACACGTGCCAGCATCATCATGATTCCGCGGCGGCTGCGGCTTCCATACTCCTGCGCGGTTAATCCGGTGGTTCCCATTCGTAAAAACCCGAATCCCCAGAACAGAAAATTGAAGATCATTCCGCCTACGGCAAGTGCCCCGAGATAGTATACTTCTTCGAGGTGCCCCACAAGTGCTGTATCCACCACACCAAGCAGCGGCACAGATAAATTGCTAATGACATTAGGAACTGCAAGCTTCAGGATTTTTTTATTCACACTACAGGTGTTGTGGGTTGATTAGCCGATTGGTTACTGGTTAGAGCATATGCCTGTTGTATTCAACATCTTTATGAACCGACCCCGGGTTTTAGTATTCTTAACAGCGCAAAATGTATCGTTTAAATTCAATGATTAAAACCCGGAAAAGCACCGGCCTGGTGTCAAGGCCTTTTTCTGACACTTTCGGATAAAGTATAAAAGTCGTCGGATGAGTTTTTTCGAAAAAATGAGCGCATTTGAATCTGATGAAGATTTAAGTAATGAGTCTACTCCGAAAAATCAGATAAAGAACGGATGTTTATAACAAGCTTAAATAATTTAGACATTTAATCCCTCTCTATTAAATAGAGAGGGATATAGGGTGAGTATAGATGGTAAACCTAAATTATTTAAGCTTGTGAAACTAATTTTCAGAACATATGACTTTTCGGAGTAGGCTCAGTAATTAACTCATCCGATGACTACACGATGTTTCGTCGACGACAAAACACCAGCTAATTAAATCACTTTCTTTTTCGATGGTAAGATTTACATTACATTTTCCCCAACAAATATGAATAACCAAATCCCCTAATCCACATTCGTAATGGAACTCAGTTACTGGGAGAGCCGCTGGAATAAAAATAACATCGGGTTTCATATGCAGGGCGGCTACCCTGCTCTTCGAAAACACTGGAGCACCCTGCGACTGCCAAAAAATCCACACGTGATTGTGCCACTTTGCGGAAAGTCTGAAGATATGATCTTTTTGGAACAACAGGGTGCACGGGTGACCGGTATCGAAATCTCGGAAAAAGCAATTCGGGAGTTTTTCCGGGAGCATAACCGGGAGGCTAAAATCTCGAAATACAGCTCATTTACGATATTCAGGTCGGGTTCAATCGAACTTTGGCAGGGTGATTTTTTGAAATTCCCGAATCGCCAGACTCTAAATGAACCTGTTCATCTTGTGTATGACAAAGCCGCCCTTGTTGCGCTGCCGAAATCAAACCGATCATCGTATGCCGAAAAAGTTTGCTCGCTCTTGCAACCTGCCACTTCAATACTGCTTCACCATTTCATCTACCCGCAACAAGAAATGAACGGTCCCCCATTCAGTGTAACTCCGGAAGAAATCAAGGGAATCTTCACCGACAAATTTACAATCCGTGTGCTCGAAGAGTCGATAATTCCACCCGAACACTTCCCTCCTTTTCAGCGAAGAGGATTGAAGAGCCCGATTACCGAGCGGCTAATTCATTTATCTGAGAGCTAAATCGGTGTTAAATGTTGAATCACAGTACTTTTTACGTCTTTTTTATTTGATATGTAACTGAAAGTTGCATGTAAGCCGACCTGCATTTATTTTCCTTTTTATTTTCATAAATCACGAAACCCGTAACACACTATCTCATGGACATAGATAAGCGTAACCAGTTATTAACAATATTACTTGGCGTTATTATTGTGGGAATGAGCTACTATCTGTATCGCTCAATAACAGATCCCTACCAGGCAGTACTGGACGAACGTGAGATGGTTGAACGCGAGCGCCACAGAATGGAAGTAGCCCGTGATGCGATTGTGCAGTACAATCGCCGCAAAGGAAACTACCCGCCAACCGACGGAGGACTTGACAGCCTTGTTGCATTCCTGAATGAAGATTCACTGATGGTTGCCGACGGCGAAGAGCTTTTCGAATTTCGTGCTCCATCATCTTATGATCCTGATTCCGTGGTTTACTCACCGCGTCCTCCGCATAACCGGTTCGAGTATACATTAAACGATACTATTCGTCCACGGCTTTATCTGCTCGAAAATCCCGGTTCCGACGACAAGATCGGAGATCTTGAACGCACAACGCTGCTGAACGCCCCTAACTGGAATTAGCATGACCTATGACGGGACCTGTCTTGGGATTTGTTACTCCGATAGCCAGTTGTATTACTCGGCCGGCAGTCCCGGGAACCCCGCTGAGGCTCAGCATATTGGATCTTTCGACTTTAATTTCAATGTGAAGGAAGCGATCGTAAATGGCCGGACCGAAGCATTTGCCGGCATAGAGCGCTCGATATCAGATCTGAAAGAAAAGTTCAACTGTACCTCTGTTCGCATACTGGCCCCGGCTGACGAAGAGTGCTGGACCGTGCTACCGCGTGCAGTTTATGAAAATTCTGACGAACGCGAAGCTCACATTCGTATATTGGCCCACTCTTCACCGCGGGAAGATCTTCGGATAACATGGTTTCGAATGAGCAATATGGATCAGCGCCTTCTGCTCATCCGAAAAAATTCAGCCATGGAAGGCTTTAACCGTCTTTTGGGCGGCATCCACCGCACCGAGTACCTGTCTGAATTTGAGATTGGCAGCGAATGGCAGCAACACACCCAAATCAACGGGTCTTTCCTTACAATTTGCTGCAGTCGCAACCACATCACCATCAGTTCCTTTCTGTTAGGAAAACTGCGCGGTGCTGTTATCCTGCGGTTTGATCAAAAAAACGACCTGCCATATTTCTGGAAACTCTACAGCAACATCCACAGCTGGATGAGCGGTATACATGAACAGGTCTATTTTTATGGATATGATGCCCGGGCTGTACGCGATATACTCACTCCATTCTGGGACCGTTCGGGGGAATACATTGTGATGGATTCTCTCGGGCAAATGCAAATTACTGCCGGTGAAGAAACCTACGGCTTTCCGCTGGAACACGCATTCCCCGCCATACTGCTGAGCCTGAATTTTGACCAACAACCCACCGAGGAGCTCCATGAGAATCATAACGGGAACTCTTAAAGGTCGCACCATTCCTGCCCCAAAAACCGATCTGCTCCGGCCTACGTCCGACCGGACTAAGGAAGGAATTTTTTCTGCAATTGCGGCCCGGCGATACTTCGAAAACACAAACGTACTTGATCTTTTTGCTGGAAGCGGAAATCTTGGGTTTGAAGCCATTTCCCGCGGTTCCCGATCGGTTCTGTTTGTAGACCGTGAGAGTGAACATATCAAACATATTGAACAGCTGGCCTCTGAATTAAACGTCAGCAACCAGGTTTCGGTCCGGTCAATAGCAACAGAAGAGTACCTGGAAAATCCCGGACAAACATTTGATTTTATCTTTGCCGACCCTCCCTACGACTACTTTTTTATGGAAGGGATGATTGAGATGGTCCTCACCCGAAACGTACTTGAAGATAGCGGCTGGTTTATCCTTGAGCACGACAAACGACACGACTTTTCAAAACATCAACACTGCGTGTATTCCAGGTCGTATGGACGAACAATTGTCTCCATTTTTCTGAAAAATCCGGAAGAATTTTAAACCCCGCCCATGGCTGAAGATAAAAAAATTGCGGTCTACCCCGGTTCATTCGATCCCTTTACAAACGGCCACATCGATCTCGTGGAACGCGCCACACGCATTTTCGACCTGGTGATCGCAACCGTTGCCGTAAATAGCAAAAAAGAGACTCTTTTTACCGGGGATGAACGGGTAGAACTGATTCGTGAAGCCATCCGGGATAAACCCTGGAGCCAAAATGTTGTGGTGGAGCAGTTTACCGGCCTTCTTGTTGATTTTGCAGAGAAAAAAAAGGCAACCGTATTGCTTCGCGGAGTTCGGCAAATCTCAGATTTTGAGTACGAGTTCCAGATGGCGCTTACAAACCGAAGATTATCTCCAAATCTTGACACGCTCTTTCTCATGCCAGATGAAAGCCACGCGATAACATCTTCCTCTATCGTTAAAGAAGTAGCCCGCTGGGATGGAGATATCAAAAGTTTTGTGCCCCCAAATATCCATAAAGCGATTCTTGAAAAAATGCAGAAAAATTAGAGTTAAGTCGAATATGAGTTGTCGGCCATAAGCTGGCATTTCTTACCCACCGCCTGAAACCTGGTGCGCCACCAGCCCCTCGAATGAAGTGACGGACTTGACTGAAC
>JAWLEH010000137.1:0-8058 GCA_041686215.1 Balneolaceae bacterium
TCCATCAGCAGGCGCCGGTGATCGGCCATATCATCATCTTTCAGAATCTCATCAATCTCTCTCGGTTTCGGAAGCTCATCTACAGAGTTAATTCCAAAATGTTTCAGGAAATACCGGGTCGTTTTATAGAGCAGCGGTTTACCGGGAGAGTCGGCCCGACCCGATACTTTTACCAGCACCTTCTCCAGAAGTTGCCGGAGAATATACCCGGAATCAACCCCGCGGATCTGATCCACTTCCGGCTTGGTTATTGGCTGGCGGTATGCAACGATGGCCAGGGTTTCAATGGCCGATTGCGAGAGCTTTCGATAGGCATTTTCGTGCTGAAAAATACTCAGCCAGGGATGATACCGGGGCTGGGTTACAAATGTGTACCCGCCGCCTGTTTCTTCTATTCTGAATGACAGGTCGTTCTCTTCATATCGCATATTCAGTTGATTTGTAATTGTGCGGATAGTCTGCTCATCCAGCACAACCTCCTCTTCACTCTCCTTAACGATTTCAGAAAGTTTTTCCCAGTTGATCGGTTCTGGGCTCGAAAAGATTAGTGCCTCTATGACCGAGGTTAAGCGTGTGCCATCAACAAAGCGATAATCAAGCATAAATGTATTTGATATTCTGTGAAATCCTGGACCACAACGGATACTCAGGTAAAGATAGAAGGGTTCCCTGAAAAGTAAAAAATCAGCGTCTGTAACAGATCAGTGTATGTTCATCTTTTTTGATCACCCGGTATCCCAGCAGGTGAAATATATCCCGAACAAGAAACCGTGCAACTCGTAAATCAACCAGGAATGCGTTGGGGGTATCTTGTACCACACCCGGCAGCCACGGCAGCAGTTTGTGAAGGAAACTTCTCCTCAGCCAGGCCGAAAGTTTCAGCCAAACCGGTGCTACTTCATTTATTATCAAAAACCCATCATGTCCTTTTTTTTGATAGAGAGGCATGAAAATCCGCCCGGAAACGGGTGCCTCAATTTGTTTGCCGTTTTCGTATGCCAGTGGTTCTCCTTTCTCTACACGGTCAAAATTCTGATAGCCGCGAATCATTTCAAACTCTTCGGGATTTTCTACTATTTTATGATAGGAGACTTCATAATAGCTATCGGGTACATGCGGATGAACCTGTAGCTCATCCATATATTTGTCAACCTCCTCACCAGTAAGCGGAGCCATTTCAAGCCAGTGCATGGACAGTTTTAAAAATGCTTTACTCCTTGATACAGACTCAACATTTGTATGTGCACCGGCCTCGAACCCAAGCGACATATGGCCAATATTGTTGATATAACTCAACAATGTGCCACGGATATTTTCTTCAAAACCCAGAATCTGAGGAACCGGGAATTTACGTGCCAGTTCCCGGTTGGCAAGGGTGTCGTTAATCAGAATAAACGCACAACTTTCTGCTGAAGTGGTATGCAGGTCAATAAACACAAATTTAGAGGCGGTATCGCGGTGTTTTTCAAGAATCCATTCCACAGAGTTTTTTATTTCGAGGCTTTCTTTAAACTCAACAGAATGATTAGCGCCCCCGCCGGGAGAATATTGGCTTCTGTTGAAGCCAATTTCCCAGATCCGGTTTAAATCGGTATCCACGTAGCGAACACCCAGCTCCAGTGCTTTCATGTTACCAGTGATGGTATAGAATGATCCATTCAGTGTGGTGTCTTCGTTCAGCAAGCCGGATGCCACTGCATCTGTTGCGTGCACTCCCGCAGTTTCGTTGCCGTGTATACCGGCAAACACCACTACTACAGGACCTTTTTCATCCCCGGAAACAGTCCACCGAATACGTTCTGTTCCCTTAACAATTACATCCTGTAGCTCACTGTTTTGCATTCGTATTCTTTTTGATCTTGCTCCAGATACTCTTTGTATCTTTATCTGTTAAGATTCCAATCAATTTACCCTGTTCAATAACCGGGAGGCTACTTATTTTCTTGTCGAGCATTAGTAACATTGCATATTTAATATCAGCATCGGGCTTTATTGTCGTTGGATTTTTATCCATCACGTCGGCCGCCGTCAAATCCGGGGCATCCTTAGCGTTCGAAAGATAATGAACCAAGCGCTTCTTTGTAATGATTCCTTTCAATTGCCCGCTGCTATCTTCAACAGGCAAGTGCCGAATATTTCTCCATTCCATGATTTTTAGTACAAGCTCAGCAATATAGTCTTCTGTTACGGTAATAAGGTCCGTGGACATCACATTACTCACTACATCATATTGTATCTCAACCGACTCAATTTCTTCCGGAGAAACGAGGCTCCATTCCCCTACCGGCAGCCCGGACCGGCGGCGTTTATCTAACATAGCGGTTAATGCAACGGACGCCTCTTCTTTATCCAGCTTGCTTTTCAGCCTCCGGAAGCTGCCAACCATCCATCGGGCACCTGTGGCTTTTTTATCGGCTCTTTTCTGAATGATATCAAGATAGTGCGTGATGTCATCTTCTTTGACGTTCATATTTTTAAGACCCTCACGTGATAACGGAAGTAACACCTCTAAGATCAGCCGGCTGGCTGAAATCAATTCGCCATCCCAGACCATACCGCTTTGAATTCCCCACATTGCCGCTTTATAAAAATTTTCTTTGGCATCATCAAAATCGAGGTTATCCCAGCAGCCGGCATACGACTCGGGCATGTTTGCCATCAAACCGGACCAAAAGGCCAGATTTGCAATTTCGTCTGCGGTAGTGGGGCCCGACGGTAAATATCTGTTTTCAATACGAAGATGCGGTGCCCCATCAGATACCCCGTAGCAGGCCCGGTTCCATTTATAGATGGTGCCGTTATGCAGCTGAAGTGCGGAAAGTTTGGGAATCTCTCCATCCTTTAGTATTTCGAGAGAGTCTCGTTCTATCTCCGTCAAAAACAGAAGTGTGTGGCGCGCAATATCATTTTTATAGACATCGCCGATTCCCTTAATCCAGCGATTTCCGAAGGTAACACGCTGCTCTCGTTCCCTCAGATGAAACCCTTTTCCGCGTGTATCAATACTTTGCTGAAACAGTGCAACCCGGGTTTCGGCCCAAAGTTGTTTCCCAAGTAAAAGCGGTGAATTTGCGGCTATAGAAAGAACAGGCCCTGCCAGCAATTGTGCCCAGTTGTACGAATCGGCAAACTGCCCGGGCTGGACCTGGTAGTGACACTGAAAGCTGGTGTTGCAGGCCTCAAACAAAATATTTTTATGGGTGATCAACAGCTCATCTACACCGGTTATATTGAGCTCAAAATCTGCCCCCCGAAGTTCAAAAATAATTTTTCCAAGCTCCTCATACCGTTTTCTGGGGGTCATATACTTCATTTGAACCGCGCGATAATCGATACTTGGGAGTATTCCTGCCAGTATAAGGAGTTCATCAAAATCTGATGCCGCCTGATCTGCTTTCTCCATCAGAGTATTAAGCTGGGTGTGCATTTTTGAAAGGCTGTCTCCTGTTAACTGCAGCGGATCAAGATTTATCTCCAGGTTATACCGGGCCAGCTCGGGTGTAAAATGATCATCATCAATTTTTTGCAGGATTTCCAGAGCGTGGAGTGACGGTTTGAAATGCCTGTCGACTATACAGAATTCCTGTTCGGCGCCAATTCTGGTAATACCGGATTCAAAAAGACCCTGCTCAAGCATCCGTTCGATTGCTTCAACATCATTAAGCAGGTGTTTGAAAAATACTTTTTTTGAATGCGGATCTCTCGCAATTGAAATGTCTTGTTTTCCCATAATAAATCTATTAAAATCTGGTGCTATAAATATAGTACAGTCATCTCAGCCATCTGAATCACTATGCAAACGTTTTAACAATCTCTTTGTGATAGTCATATAATTTTGCTCTGTAATAATGCCCACAAGCCGGTTATTCTTTACCACCGGTAAGCACCCAATTTTTTGGGAGTCCATAATATCCACAGCTTCCAGGATCGATGCTTCCGGGTGGATAGTTATCGGGTTTTTGATCATCACATCATCTACGGAACTGCTTGCCTCACCTTTTTCGTGAATGATGTTATTGTATTCCCGAAAAACCATCCGCATACTCACCAAGCCAACAAGATGTTTATTATCGTCTTCAACCGGCACATACCGAATCCGACGCCAGTCAATCAGGTTGGCAACAAGTTCAATAATATCGTCGCGCTGTACAGTAAAAAGATCAGTGGTCATAAACTCCTCTACGAGCAGGCTCGAGGGCTGCCACATTTCCATGTCATCGAGCTTCGCCAGGCCCCATTTGTGCGCGGGCTCACCTTTTTTCTGATTTTTAATCATGGCATTCGTCACTGCCGTAAGCGCCTGCTCCCGTGTTACAGACTTTGTGAGTGAGTTGTAGGATTGAATGGTCCAGTGGCTGCCGGTTTTTCCAACTTCCGTTCGCTCTTTAATCACATCCAGGTAGCTGCTGATATCTCCATCATCAACCCTGGTTTTTCGCAGCCCTTCATGAGCAAGAGGCAGCAGCTCGTTACATATCAAATCCACGGCAGAATAGCTTTTGTCATTCACCCACCTGAATTTCGTATCCAGCCCCAGTTTGGAAGCGGCAAAGAAATTCATTTTGGCATCATCAAAATCGAGATTTTTTGTGATGTCTTTATATTCCGCATCCATACCATTGAGGAGGCCCAGCCAGAATGCCGCGTTTGCAATTTCGTCGGTCACGGTAGGCCCGGACGGAAATACCCGGTTCTCGATTCTCAAATGCGGCTTCCCGTTGCTTATGCCATAGCACGGGCGGTTCCAGCGATAAACGGTTCCATTATGAACCTGCAGTGCCATCAACTCCGGTACTTTACCTTCCTCCATCAGCCGTTCAACATCTTCATCCACTTCAGAACTCAGTATCACCCTATACCGAGCAATGTCCTCCTGGTAGATCTCCAGAATGCTATCTTCGAGCCACTGATTCCCAAAGGTCACTCGCGGGCTTGAATCACGCAGGTGGTCCCCAACCTGCCGTGTGTCTACCGACTGATGAAACAGTGCTATGCGGGTTTCACTCCAAAGCCGTTTCCCAAATAACAGCGGGGAGTTAACAGCGCTGGCCAGAACAGGACCTGTAATTGCCTGGGCCAGGTTATACTTATTCACAAAATCATCGGGGTTTACCTGCAGATGCACCTGGAATCCGGTATTGCAGGCTTCGAGCAGTGGTGTATCGAAGCGCATCAGTAGTTCGTCCGTTCCCTGGATTCTCAGGTCATACTCTTCTCCCCTCAACTTATTGATCGCATCACAAATAGCGCGGTAACGGGGTAATGGAGTCAGATTTTCAATATCAAGGTCCGATTTTCGGATGGTAGGTAAAACTCCCGAAAGCGCTACATCGCCATCAAATTGTTTCACCACCCTTCGGATAATATCCAGTTTGTTCTGGATATTTTGCTCCATAACCGACAGGCATTTTCCCTTAAAAAGAAGCGGATCAAGATTTGTTTCCAGGTTAAATTCTGCCAGTTCTGTTGTAAAACTCTTGTCATTCAATGCTTCCAAAAGCTCCATTGCGATAGGTGCCGGTTTGGCATTTCTATCGATCAGGCACAACTCCTGCTCCGCACCGATCCGTATGTTATCTACTTCAAACCATCCCTCATCCAGCATTTTTCCCATTGCGCGCACATCACGCAAAAGATACTTCAGGAATTTCTGAGACTGTTCTTTCGATTCCGGAACCCGAACCTTTTCTTCACCCATGCTCTGTTGTTAAATACTCGTTAAACACAAATAATTGAATTTATTTTCCCTAAAGCAAGTGTTAAATGTAACTTTACAATGTATATTATTTTGGGCTGCTTTTATGATCTGTTTATTTAAAGGCCGATCCAAAAATAAATTGATATGAATTCAAGCTTAAAAAAATTAGATATCAAATCCCTTTTTCATTATATAGGGGTGGAAATAGAGTGAGTTGGAGCATTGATCCTAAATTATTTAATCCTAAGTGGTTTAATTCCCCGACCCTCTGGGTCGGAAAAAGATAAAAGTCCCCCTTTCCCCGCAAGGGATCCCTTCGGGAGAAGGGGGAAGCGATCCCGACGGCTGTCGGGAGAGCTGGGGGATGATCCAGTAGGCGTTGATTCAAGCAAATAAACAATTTTTATGGGCTCAAAACTCTACAAATCATCCCCCATTGCCCCCTTCGAAGGGGGACACTCCAAAATAAGCTTGTATTGAGCAAAAATTTAAGGGTTCTTAGTTGATACCTCGCGGGCTCTGCCCCGAGGTAGTTCATTAGGCATACAAGATTTACCCCCCCCCTTTTAAACAGACTCTGTTCACCAATTGAGAATGCACCATTAATTTCAAATATTCTGCCCTAAGATTTAACCATCGGAGTTTTTATGCGCATGCTACATCATTGTTTTATGATTCTTTTCATCTGCAGTCTTGCAATCGCTGTTCATAGTGAGAGTGCATTTGCCCAGGAGGATCAGACCTACAGAGTTGAAACTGTTGATGGAAATACGTTTACAGGTATGCTCATATCGGAAGATGAAGAGAAGATTGTTTTGAATACGGAAAGCCTTGGTGAAATCACTATAAAGAAAAGCACTATACGCAGCATGCAAAAGCTTGATCCCCGGCGAATGCAGGATGATTCGTACTGGTTTGAAAGTCCACAATCTACCCGCTACTTTTTTGCTCCGAACGCTATAGGACTGAAGAAAGGAGCCGGGTATTACCAGAATACGTGGATCTTCTTCAATAACGCGAATTACGGCCTTACGGATAACATCTCTATCGGAGGCGGAATTGTCCCTCTGTTTCTTCTGGGATCCCCTTATACACCCGTTTGGCTTCTTCCAAAAGTATCTTTTCCTGTCTCGGATGAACAAATTTACATCTCAGCCGGTGCTATGATAGGGGGCGTTGTCGGTGAAAGTTCCGGTTCCGCCGGACTCCTTTACGGAGCATCCACAGTAGGCAACACCGACCATAATTTAACCCTGGGTTTAGGATATGGATATGGAAACGGTGAAATCAGCAGCACTCCTGTTGTAAACCTGAGCGGAGCTGTGAGAGTAAGCTCTTCCATTTTTCTGATTTCCGAAAATTACATTTTCACCGGGTCCGACATAACCGGTATTGGTTCACTGGGCGGACGCTGGGCAACTCAGAATTTCGCTCTCGATTTCGCTCTTTTCCGCCCATTCGAAGGAACCGGAAGTTTTATAGGTATTCCCTGGCTTGGATTCAGTATTCCTTTTGGAAACTAACCTCATCAGCCTACAGAGGTAATCTTCATTCGCGGTTCCGCTTTAGCAACCGCTCAATAAGATCTGCTATTTCCTCGGCTGAGCGATTCCGGAAAACATCTTTGGGGATTACGGTAAACCCTTCCTCCAGGGAACCCATTGCCTGATTCAACGACTCCATCCTGCTTTCAAGCTGCTTCTCATCTTCGGATTCCCAATAACCGCCTTCATCTTTAACTTCCAGGTCCGGTATAAAACTTCCTCTCAGGTATTTCATCAGCTTGATAATTGCGATGTGAGAATCAACCGGCGCGAACTGTGTCTTCACATGGAGCCATCCAGGGCTTTCAGTTCGGTTCTGCAAGTAGCTGCCCCGAAAGTCCACCAGGTTTTTCTCTTTTGTAAACGTAAATGAGAACGGCTCGCACGATTCATGAGGGTAAACAACTATGCCGCGTGGGTAATGTCTATCCTGATGTTGCTGAATTCCGAAAGCATCCGTATCTGCCTGTTTATCAGTAACTGACAACGAGGGATATCTCTCGGTCTTCCACTCCAGAATTTTTGCGAAATCCTCCAGGATATCCACAAGCGTATCGATCTCCGATAGTCTCCTGATACTTCCTTTGTAATGTATCGTTATGCCCATCTGATTATTCAAATCAGTGTTAAAACTTTATCTAATCTCCTACGCAAGAATAACAAATAAAATGTATCAATGGTATAACGAATTACTTATTTCACCGAATATATTTTCTGATAACCTGAGTTCGATTCTTAAATTTGCAGAATATCACAAAAAGCAGTCCGAAAAGAGCGTTTGTTCCGTTAATTTGTCAATCCTCATGTCATGCCACG
>JAWLEH010000138.1:0-3266 GCA_041686215.1 Balneolaceae bacterium
CAAGATTAAATAATTTAGACCATACGCCCCTCTCTGATTCTTTAGAGAGGGGGTGGGGTGAGTTCGTAACAAATAAACCTAAATTATTTAAGCTTGTGCTACTAATTTTCAGAACGTATGACTTTTCGGAGTGGACTCATTCATTTAAAATCTTGAGAAATTATTGTCAAGAAAATAACCTTTTACAGGTATTCCTAATAAAAATGTATTCCATTACCCACACGAATCAACATAGCCAAAAAGTTGTTGTATTCGGCCAATGAAAAAAAGGAAAGACAAGGTAAATTTAACTATAAGGAGAGGCTAAAGGTATTACTGAAATTTGTCAGCTTACTTTTTGGACCGGGCTTATTTCACCAATATATCACAGCAAATTGAAATCCCGGCTTACTGGCCGGGATAACATATGTTGAGACTAAATGTGGATAGGTGCTTTTTTAGGAATGAAATAATGTCTGGACGTCAGAACTGGTACTGGAAGTTACCGGCAAGGCCAAAGAACTCTTCACCGTCATCAAACTGACCCAGAGCATTTACCTGTAAACTGATGACGGATGTGGCCTGGTGGTTCCATCCAAACACGAATAAATTCGATTTATAGTCAACTTCATTATACCCGATATGATCCCATCGTGCCAGGATCTGGTCTTTTTCCGTAACGTTATTCCCGATCGTAACATAAGCCCCGGTAATGGTTTCATCATCCGGTACCTGGTTGCTTTCAAAAGTGGTCATCAACAGTTCTGCTGCGCCGAACCAATTGTCGCTTTCATAATCTGCAAAAACACCATAAATCAGGCGGTCACCCTCGCTGGTCAGATTAAAACTGCCAGGCTGCTCACCTTCAGTACCATTAATGGCTCCGTTTGCGCCGATATATAATGACCCGTCATTTTCTAAGTCAACCGAAAAGGCTCCTTTCGCAGCAAACATAAAATTATCGTTGTTAGACAGATTTCTTCCATTTCCGTTGAAAACAGACACAGTGTAATCAAACTGCTCGAACTGACCCGACGCTGAAACCCCAACTTCCCGTGAGTTCAGTATTTCCCCGATCAATCGTGCGCGGTCGATGAAGTCCGTTGCTCCCGGGTTTGGCTGCAGATCAAGACCGATATCTGGTTTCTGCATACCCGCTTTAATTCCAAATCCTTCTGAAGCTCTGTAACCAATTGCAGCATCAAACACGCTGGGGGTTCGGCGAAAATCAGTTTGCAGGTTGTAGTTAAACCCGCCATCTACATTGCCGCTAAACTTCAGCCGTGTAGCACCGAGCCCAAAGCCATTACCGCCATTAAAGTTGTCGTCCTGAAGTGTGATGTTCGCCGTAGACTGCAGCAAAAAACTTACGTTAAACGGATCGCTCTTCAGAAAATCTCTCATCTGGTCTGTGAGTGGTTCCTGGTTTTGCGCGCTGGCTGTTTGAATTGCTCCGGCAGCTATCATACTCAAAAGCATGCCTGCTTTTATTAAACTTTTGATTTTTATCATGTTGAACACATTATTTTTAAATGATAAACAACCGGAGTCGCCGTCTGTTTATCGTACATTTGGTAGTGTATAGTTTTATTAATTGTGGATAGAGCCGGATTTCAGCATGAATCTGTGTAAGATGGAACGATACATGTCCCGGGCACCCTGCCGGGAAGAATCTGCTTCGGCTCTACATTTTCCTCGTTAAAATACAATCTTTACTCCTGAACCCCTGAATCGATTCTTCAGCTTGGGGTAGATTAGATTCTATAGTGTGTGTATCGTACCTTTGCTCCATATTCTTAATCATCAAATTTCAGAAATCGATGAACACAATCTCATTTGGTACAGACGGCTGGCGCGCTATTATTGCTGATGACTATACGTTTAAAAATCTTTCTGTTGTAACCCAGGCAACCGCGCGATGGATTGTAGACGAAGAGGTTACGTCCAACGGTGTAGTTATTGGGTACGACGCCCGGTTTATGAGCCGGGAGTTTGCCGAACATGTTGCCGCCACGTTTTCTGCGATGGAAATACCTGTCAGATTTTCTTCATCCATCTCTCCCACCCCGGCTGTAAGCTGGGCTGCCCTGCATTATAAAGCTGTGGGTATTGTCATCACGGCAAGCCATAATCCACCCACTTATAATGGGTTTAAAATCAAGGCTCCGTTTGGCGGCTCGGCCACGCCCGATCAGATTGCAGGTGTAGAACAGAGACTGGAACTGTTTGATGATTCACTGAAGACAACACCCTATTCTGAATGCCTGAAAATGGGACTGATCCGCGAAATCACCCTCACCGAGCAATACCTGAATGTACTGCGAGACAGGATTGATATCGACGCCATTCGCAAAAGTGGCATCCGTATTGGCCACGATCCGATGTTTGGATCGGGTATGGGGGCGATCAAAAAACTTCTCGGCAACCAGGTGTTTGAACTACACGGGGACGTAAATCCATCTTTTAAAGGAATCCCGCCGGAACCGATCGAAAAGAATCTAACCGAATTTTCTGAATTTATCCCTGAAAATAACTGCCGGATCGGGATTGCCAATGACGGAGATGCCGACCGGATCGCCCTATTTGATGAACATGGCACATTTGTGGATTCACACCGCATTTTGAGCCTGCTCGTCAAATATCTCCATAAAGAAAAAGGACTCTCTGGCACCATTGTCAAAACATTTTCCACCACCGATATGCTCAACAAACAGGCCGAAAAATACGACCTGCCGATTGAGGTAACGCCCATCGGGTTCAAATATATCGCCGAGCTGATCGTCAACAAGGATGTTATTGCCGGCGGTGAAGAATCGGGCGGACTTTCGGTGAAAGGCCACCTGCCCGAACGCGACGGCCTCTACATTGGCCTGCTGATGACGGAGATGATGGTAAAATCGGGAAAGAAACTGAGCGAACTCGTTCAGGAGCTGTTTGATGAGTTTGGCGATCACGCCTACTACCGTAATGATCTTCACACCGAAGAATCCAAAAAATTGGCGATGATTGAGCACTGCAAGCAGAAGAAGCTGACCGAAATTGAGGGTAAATCCGTGGCTGACTGGCAGTTTACGGACGGCATCAAGCAGATTATGGAGGATGGCTCCTGGCTGCTGGTACGGGCTTCGGGCACGGAGCCGGTTCTCAGAATTTATGCAGAAGCCCCTACAGCCGAACAGGCAAAAGCGATGGTTGAGGATGTGACGAAGATGGTTGATCGGTTTTAGGGGATGGGACGGAATACCGGAGACGGGGAGCAGGGAGCAGGGAGCAGGGAGCAGGGAGCA
>JAWLEH010000138.1:3366-7977 GCA_041686215.1 Balneolaceae bacterium
GGGAGCAGGGAGCAGGGAGCAGGGAGCAGGGAGCAAAGTTGAATTATTTTCGGGCTTGTTGCTAATTGATCTGGTCGCATTTTCAATTTGAATGGCTTGAGTCTGTTCAAAAAAGTGTGTCAAAACAGTTAAGCTCAACGTAACCCCAAAAAATTGACACATAAAAAACACACCAAACTTAAAGAATCATTACAACCACTCCCCCCATCTAAAATCTTGTCTGCTAAATCTGTATCTTATCTTTTAGAATTCTGTACTCAAAAATCATCGAACGAATAGCTCATCGCGATGGCACATAAACAATCGAACGGCCCTTCCGAAATTATGCTAACCATTGTATGTGCCGTTTCTCTCGCACTGGGTGCCATCGCCGACTACACTCAGCTGCTGCCTGATTCATTTTCGATCTACTTTTACATTCTCTCCTACCTCAGCGGGGGATATTACGGTACCATCGATACTGCAAAACAGCTTGGGCATTTTAAGATCGACATCCATTTCCTGATGATCAGCGCAGCTATCGGGGCGGCCATCCTGGGCCACTGGATTGAAGGGGCCATTCTGCTCTTCCTTTTTTCCCTGAGCGGTGCGCTTGAACACTACGCGCTGGATAAAAGCCGAAACGCCATTCACTCTTTGCTTCAGCTCAGGCCGTCGCAGGCCCACCGGATTCAGCCGGATGGCAGTGAAAAAACGGTAGCAATCAAGGATTTGGAAATGGGCGATACCATCTTGGTGAAACCCGGTGAACATATCCCGATCGATGGCCGGATCACTAAAGGGGAAACGACTATCGACCAGTCCGCTATTACCGGCGAAAGCGTGCCTGTATCGAAAGCTCCGGGCGATGATGTGTTTGCCGCAACACTCAATGAAAACGGTGTTATTGAGCTCGAGGTCACCAAGCTGTCTAAAGATACCACTGTTTCCAAGATTATTGACATGGTGGAAGATGCCCAGAAAAAAAGGGCCAAAACCCAGCGGTTTCTGGATACATTTGAGCCGCGATATGCCATCAGCGTTGTAGTTGCGGTGATCGGGCTGATATTGATTCCCTGGGGGATCCTTAACCATCCATTCGATTCTACCTTCTATCGCGCCATGACTGTTCTCGTGGTGGCTTCGCCGTGCGCGCTGATTATCAGCACACCCGCTTCCATCATCTCGGCCATCGCCAACGGGGCCAAAAGCGGCGTGCTTTTTAAAGGCGGGATGTACGTTGAACAGACAGTGGAGATCGACACCATCGCGTTTGATAAAACCGGGACCCTCACCGAGGGAAAACCGGGAGTGACGGAGCTGTGGGGGTGGGATTCCGATCGCGAAACTCTTTCAGATCAGCCGGATGATTTCAAGGAGATGCTGGCCATAGCCGCCGGCACAGAGCAACATTCCGAACATCACCTGGCCGAAGCCATTCTGGAAAAAGCGTCAGAGCTTGGCACAGATCCCAAAAAAGCGGAAAACATGCAGGCAATTCCCGGGAAAGGAGTAGAAGCCACGCTGGATGGCGTTGATGTTTCGGTGGGCAATAGTAAGCTGTTCGGCGATCAAATGGACAGCTGGAACAAGAAAATTCTCGACAAAGCTGAAGCGCTTCGATCCAACGGCAATACGGTTGTGTTTGTAGTGAAAGACCTGGAACCGATCGGACTCATTGCCCTGGCTGATAAGCTCCGACCGGCTGCACAGGAGATGATCCGGAACCTTCGAAACCTGGGAATCAAAAAAATGGTGATGCTCACAGGGGATAATCGCGGGGTGGCAGATTCGATCGCGGAATCCCTTGGGCTGGATGATGTGTACGCTGAACTGCTGCCCGAAGAGAAAGTAGAAGCGATAAAAAAACTCAAGCAAAACGGCACCGTAGCGATGGTGGGCGACGGTGTAAACGACGCCCCCGCCCTGGCAGTCAGCCACCTGGGAATTGCCATGGGCGCCGCAGGAACCGACGTAGCTCTTGAAACAGCAGATGTAGTTCTGATGGGTGACGATCTTACCAAGCTGCCCTACCTGATCTCCCTTGCCCGGAAATCAAAGCGGGTCGTCTGGCAAAATATCACCATCAGTTTGGCGGTAATTATCCTGCTTCTCGCCGGTGTTTTCTTTGTAGATCTCCCGCTCACGCTCGGGGTAGTAGGCCACGAAGGCAGCACACTTGTTGTTGTCATGAACGGTTTGAGACTGTTGTGGAACTGAACCCGCCGTGATTGTGTACACATATCACTGGAAAACATTACTATTATTAATGCTACATTATTTAACAGTTGATCCCGTTTTAGACCCGGTATTTAAAATCGAATGATCACTCATTACATCTCTGCCATGACAAGACTGCCTCGTCAATTCCTCTTTTTGTTACCGCTTTTGCTTTTTTCACTATCTCTTGAAGCACAAAATCAGGATGAACCTCTTCAATACCAAAGCCTGCAGCACGCCCTCTTTTCTGGCGGTCAGCTTGCCGGTAACCAGGGGCCGCAAAATGTGCAGTGGATTGACGAGGGAGATCGCTACTCCTATATGGTTCAAGATCCGGAAACCCAAACATCCCGGATCCATGCATTTGATCCTTCTGAAGAAGAGGAAGTACTGTTATTCGATTCGGCAGATTACTCATTCCCTGAAAATAACCAGCCCTTCAAGTTTCGCTCTTTCCAGTGGTCGGCTGATTTTCAATACATCATCTTTCAAACCAATTTCACACAGGTCTGGCGATATTCGGGAATTTCCGACTACTACTCCTACTCGCTTGAGGATGACACTCTTGAACGAATTGCAGCCGATGCTTTTACCGCTGAACTATCTCCCGACGGTCAGAAAGTTGGCTATCACCGCGATGGTGAGATGTTTGTGTATGATCTGAACGCCGGGGAAGAAACTCAGCTTACATTCGATTCTGATGAAAATCTCTTTAACGGACGGTTTGGCTGGGTTTATGAAGAAGAATTTGGCCTGGTCCAGGCCTGGAAATGGTCGCCCGACAGCCAGTACATCGCCTACTGGCAAAGTGATGAGGATCATATTCCAGGATTTGAATCCACCGATTATGAAGGCAGCTATCCTGAGTATACTGATATTCCCTATCCAAAAGTGGGATCCGACAATCCAACCGTGAAAATTGGCGTGGTTGATGTTGAAACCGCTGACAACCAATGGATGGATATCGACATGGCAGACAATACAGCTCTGATCCCCAGAATATACTGGACCAGCAACCAGGATGAACTGGCCGTTGTTTGGATGAACAGGCAGCAAACGGATTTGAAACTGTTGTTTCATAACGTAACCAGCGGGAACGGCCGAACAGTAATGGAAGAATCGTCTGATGACGGTTGGATAGATGTGTTCAGCTTTTCGGCAGGAATAGACGATTACTTTTTCTTCCCGGATGATCGTGAGCAGTTTTTCTGGGTTTCTGATCGGGATGGTTACAGACATCTCTACCAGTATGATTACACCGGCGAGCTCATCAACCAGGTTACCGATGGAGACTGGGAAGTAACCAATGTTTTTGCGGTAAACAGCGAGAGTGAACGGATTTTTTATGAATCTACAGAAGAAAGTCCGCTGGAACGGCACCTGTACGGCGTGCAGTTTGATGGCAGCAACCGTCAAAAATATTCAGAGTCACCTGGGTTTCATTCGTTTAATATGGGGCAGGACGGGCGTTACTATATTGATACGTGGTCGAACACAGAAACACCCACCCGGGTTGAAATCTGGACAACAGAAGGGGAAGGCTCACGTATTAAAACACTTGTTGACAACAAGAATGTTAAGGAGTATACAGAAGAATATAACTACTCACCGCGTGAGCTGTTCTCCTTTACCAATGACGAGGGAGTTGAGCTGGATGGTTATATGATTCGTCCGCCCGACTTTTCACCCGACAAGGCATACCCTCTCATTATGATGGTTTATGGCGGGCCGGGCTCACAGGGGGTATACAATGAATTTGAGATCAACCCGTGGGTTCAGTACCTGGCCCAGGAGGGATACGTTATTGCCAACGTAAACAACCGGGGAAGCAGCGGATATGGCCGGGATTTTGAAAAATCAGTTTACCTGAACCTGGGTGAACTCGAAGCCGCTGATTACGCCGCTGCAGCAAATCATCTGGCAAAAAACAACTGGATAGATCCATCTAAAATTGCCATCCGCGGGCACAGTTATGGCGGATATATGGCAGCTTTATCGATGGTACTGTACCCCGACACCTACAGCGTTGCACTGGCAGGAGCCCCGGTAACCGACTGGCGTCTCTACGACACCATCTACACAGAACGATATATGGGGCTGCTTGAAGAAAATGAAGAAAATTACATTAACAGTTCCGTTATGGCACATGCCAGAGATTTCCAGGGAAACATGCTTGTTGCCCATTCTTCTATGGACGAAAATGTTCATATTCAAAACACCATGCAGCTGCTTACAGCATTTACAAATGCGGGAAAAGATATCGACGTTCGAATTTATCCGCCTGGCGCTCATGGGGTAGCTTATAATCAGCAAAGCTACCTGCTTCTTCACCAGGTATATACAGGTTATTTGAACAGACATTTGAAGTGAGTGCAGGGTGCAGGGTGCAGGGTGCAGGGTGCAGGGTGCAGG
>JAWLEH010000139.1:0-7824 GCA_041686215.1 Balneolaceae bacterium
TTTCGTGAAATAAGCCGAAAAACAAACGAGCTGAAAAACAAGATTTCAGCCTACACCTCCATCACCCATCCAATGGCCGGCCCGCTTTTTCTGGGTGGATACTCATTTGGAGATCACAACATCAGCCCGGTCTGGAAAAATTTCGGGGCTGCCCGTTTTGTTTTGCCGGAGTGGATTCTCGTCCGAAGTGGCAACAAGTATATGCTTACACTTCTTATCGAGCGTGCAACGAAGGAGATTCATGACATCTACATGGAGATTATTGAGAGAGTGACCGAGTTTTTGTCAATCTCAGGAACATCTGGTGAGTCCTGCAACAGCCAGGATACGAACACACAAAATGTGCTTTGTAATTACCAGAAACTACACGAAAAAACCCGCTGGATTGAACAGGTAGAACGTGCCAAACACCACATAACCGATAGAGATTTTGATAAAATTGTATTGGCACGAACTGTAGAAGTAAAATCCCGGGAAACACTCCGTCCCACTCAGCTCAGCTATCACCTTCGTCAGTCGTACCCCGAATGCTACAACTTTATCGTTCAGATAGATGAAGAAACCTCTTTTATAGGGGCAACACCCGAACGTCTTGCCTCTTTTGAGAGTGGTGTCTTCAAAACGGAAGGCCTTGCGGGAAGCACTTCGCGCGGCAATAGCGCTTCAGAAGACGCAGCCCTGGCCAGGTCGCTGATGGAAAGTGAAAAAGATCTTGAAGAACATCAGTTTGTGGTTCGTGCAATCGATGACAGTCTGTCTCCCTACAGCTATAGAGTTGAGATTCCAAACCAGCCCAGCATCAAGAAACTAAATAATGTGCAGCACCTGTTTACACCCATTTCTGCCTCAATTAAGGAGGGCGTACAGATTCACGACCTGCTCGAAAAACTACACCCGACCCCTGCTGTGGGCGGATATCCAAAATCGGATTCAGTTCCCTACATTCAGGAGATTGAACAGATGGAGAGGGGGTGGTATTCGGCACCGGTAGGCTGGTATAATTTGAATGGCTGTGGTGAGTTTGCTGTAGCTATTCGGAGTGCACTACTGCATAAAAATCACGCATATCTTTACGCCGGATGCGGAATTGTGGAAAACTCTGATCCGGAAAGTGAATGGAATGAAACGATGTTGAAATTTCAGCCCATGATGAACGCACTGAATGAACTCTGACCTGAGCCTTCTACCCCCTTTTTCGGTGGCTTCTGTTCTTGTGAGATCTTTTTATAACCAGGGGCTTCGATATGCAATTGTATCGCCGGGCAGCCGCTCTACGCCCCTGACCATGGCTCTTGCACATCATCCCGGTATTCAAAAGTATGTGATTTTGGACGAGCGTTCCGCCGCATTTATTGCTCTTGGTATCGGAAAAGCTACGGGAAAACCGGCCCTGTTAGTCTGTACATCTGGAACGGCGGTAGCTAACTACATGCCTGCGGTTACCGAGGCCGTGGAATCCGGTGTGCCTATGGTGATATGCTCGGCCGACCGTCCCCCTTCACTGCGCGGAACAGGCAGTAATCAAACCGTTGATCAGATCAAACTCTTCGGTGAAAAGGCGGTATGGTTTCACGAGATGGGTGAGCCGGCCAATACCCCGCGCGATATCCGAAGAATTGAGTTTTCGGCGCAACAGGCTGTCCGGGAATCAGTTACCAAGAACGGGGCTTCGCATATCAACATCCCCTTCAGGAAACCGCTTGAGCCCGCTTTGGATTTGCTTAGCAGGTATAAAAATGAAGCGATAATGCAGGTTAAAAATGAGCAACGGGACAATACAGCATACACAAAAGAAATTTTGCCGGGTAAACGTATCCTGGATCAAATCAACACTTCGGTGCGTCCCCTGCTTATCGCCGGACCTTCTCACCCATTTCAGTCACAAATCAATACGGTCGTTCAGTTAAGCGAAACCCTTTCTGCCCCTGTCATCGCCGAACCCGGTTCGGGCATGCCGGATCACCCTAACCGGATCAGCGGATTCGAGCAGTTTTTGCGCGATACTACCTCTGCCGAAAAGGTACAACCCGACCTGATACTTCGCTTTGGAGACCAGCCTTTTACCAAATCTATCCTCACAGCAATGGAGTTGTGGAAGGAGGTTCCTGTCATACGGGTTGATGCGAGAGATGACTGGCAGGATCATCAGATGAACAGCAGCGAGGTCATCAAACTGCAAGGTACTGAATCACTATCTCTGGAACATATACCAAAGAAAACAGAAGATAAATGGTTAAAAAGCTGGTCCCGTTTATCTTTTAATGCGAGTAACGAAAAAAATACTGTCCTAAAAGAGGAAACTGTACTATGCGACGGTCATGTTTTTGATTATATAGCCCGGAATCTGCCTGAATCGTGGAACCTGATGATTTCCAATTCTTTACCTGTCAGGGATGCCGCACTTTTTGGATGGCCTGAATCATCACTATTTGTAAACCGGGGTGCAGCCGGTATCGACGGGATACTATCAACCGCTGCCGGAGTTGCACTTGCATCAGACCAGATTACATGCTGTATTGTGGGGGATCTCGCTTTTCTGCATGACTCCAATGCACTGCTTACATTGAACCGATCAAAAGCTCCGGTAGTGGTTGTTGTCGTAAACAATGGTGGCGGGTCTATTTTCAGAATGCTTCCGGTTCAGAATCAGGAAGATATTTTTACCACCTATTTTGAAACACCACACTCTCCGGATCTCCGGCATCTGGCAAACGCTCATCATATTCCTTTTCAAAGGGTTACAAATATTGATGAACTTACTAACCTGAAGGTCGCTCATTTAACCCGGGAATCTCTGCCGCTTATTGTTGAATGCGTCACAGATCCCGAAAAGAGTATGGCCATGAGAAAATGCCTATGGGCGGTTTAATCAATGAAACTTTTGTCGAATGGCATATCCTATCACGCAGAGATTCACAGCCGTAAAACCGGCCTTCCCAATTTACTTCTGCTTCACGGGTTTATGGGCTCCGGTGAAGGATTTACAAAACTCATAGGTCAACTTAAATACAAATCCAATCCCATTACGATAGACCTGGCGGGCCACGGTCGCACCGACACGCCAACCACCGACCCTGAACGGTTTACGGCAGAGCACCAGGTGAATGATCTCATTTCAATCCTCGACCGGTTCCGGTTCAATAACTTCTGGTTATACGGCTATAGCATGGGCGGTCGCCTCTCTCAACATCTGTATCTAAAAGATCCCGCTCGGTTTAAAGGGATTATTCTGGAAAGCACTCATTGTGGCATCACCAGTAAAAAGGCGCGACAACAACGCCGAAAGGTTGATGAACAACGGGCGCAGGCAATTGAATCGGATTATCCCGGTTTCCTGGATCGCTGGAAGAGTCTGTCTCTCTTTAAGGGCTCCCATCAAACCGGTACCGCTCTTTATGATTCAGTGATGAACCAACAGGCACCGTCACTAATAGCGGCCTCTCTGCGGGGATTTGGGGCGGGTACAATGCCTGCCGTCTGCAACCGTATCTCCACAATCAAATGCCCGACCCTGTTGATTTGTGGTGCAGATGATGAAAAATATGTTGATAAGATGCGCGAAATGAATAACCTTATTCGTGGTTCCGAATACAATATAATTGAACGTGCCGGACACCGGGTTCACGCAGATCAGCCCAATAGAATTACAACACTGATAACTAAATTTTTTGATAATTATGCCTGAGTGGAAACAAGTGAAAGAGTACACTGATATCACCTTTAAAAAAGCCGGCGGTGTAGCACGGATCGCTATTAACCGGCCCAACATCCGGAACGCATTTCGCCCTCAAACCCTCTACGAGCTGGAAGAAGCGCTGATAAATGCCCGGGAAGATACACGTATCGGTGTGATTTTACTCACCGGAGAGGGGCCAGCTGATGATGGCGTGTGGTCGTTCTGTTCCGGCGGCGATCAAAAAGTACGTGGCAAACGCGGTTATGAAGGCGGGGATGGTGTTCAAAGACTGAATGTTCTCGATATTCAGCGCCTGATCCGTTTTATGAGTAAAGTTGTCATTTGCGTTGTGCCCGGCTGGGCCGTGGGCGGCGGACACAGCCTTCATGTGGTGTGCGATCTAACCCTGGCCAGTAAAGAACACGCAATTTTCAAACAGACTGATGCAGATGTGGCCAGCTTCGACGGCGGTTTTGGATCTGCCCTTCTCGCCCGGCAGGTCGGCCAGAAACGAGCCAGGGAAATCTTTTTCCTGGGAAGGAGTTATTCAGCACAGGAAGCTTGTGAGATGGGAATGGTAAATGAGGTAGTGCCACATGATCAACTTGAAGAAACAGCCTACCAGTGGGCTCAGGAAATTCTGGAGAAAAGCCCTACAGCCATCCGAATGATAAAATTTGCGTTCAACCTGGTGGATGACGGCATGGTAGGACAGCAGGTATTTTCCGGCGAAGCGACCCGACTTGCCTACATGACCGACGAAGCTGAGGAGGGACGGAACGCATTTCTCGAAAAACGAAAGCCCGACTTTAGTAAATTTCCTTGGCTTTCACTTTAATTCAACATCTGCAAAATGGTGATGAAATGAATGTAAATACGTCTCCATTAAAAGTAATAGGAAGAACTCCTGTCATTACTTTATGTATACAAATATTGAATTCGCTGGTCATTCTTCATTGAGTTAACAGCTCATATAGGAAAAGCTTAAGCATCTACTCGCATTACGAACTGTAATTCCGAAGTCAATCCTGCAATCCCCCTGGTTCTGTAACAACCACCTACAAAAAAAGCCACGTTTTGCAACGTGGCTTTTTCATTGTTTGTATTGGACCAACTACCAACGCAACAAATTCACTTTGGTAATATCAACAGAAAGATTGTTTCTAAAAATGGCTATGATAATCGCTAAACCCACAACTGCTTCGGCTGCCGCAACAGCAAGTGAAAAGAAAACCAGGATTTGCCCGGCGATATCTCCGTGATATGCGCTAAAGGTTAAAAGCGACAAATTCACTGCATTCAGCATTAGCTCTACACACATAAAAATCACAATGGCATTGCGACGAATCAGGACGCCAATCACACCAATAGTAAACAAGATTGCACTTAATGCCAGGTACCAGTCAATTCCAATCATTCAGTTCCCTCCGCCGGCTTTGCTTTATATTGTGCCACCATTAGCGCACCTACCACAGCTGCAGTGAGTAGGATTGCGGTGAGTTCAAATGCATAAAGGTAATCTGTGTAGAGAACTTCTCCCACAGCTTCAACTGTTCCTACATAGAGCATTTCAGATGAGATTTCCGGCAGCATCTCAGCCACACCGCCAAGGCTGTAAAGGATTTGTCCGAAAATAATGACGCCGAGTAAGAACGCAAGCAGGTATTTTACCCGAAAGCTATTTAATAAAGTATCCTCTTCATCTACGTTCAAGAGCATGATTACAAATAAAAAGAGCACCATTATGGCGCCTGCATACACAAGAATTTGTATGAGTGCGAGGAATTGTGCCTGCAGTAAAAGGTATATTCCGGCAATGGAAACCATATTAACCACAAGTAAAAGAGCACTGTTGATGGTATTCTTATTAAGAATCATCCCCAGTGCACTCGCAATTGCTAATACCGCCAGTAGTACAAATGCGTAAATGTCCATTCAGTCAGTTAGTTTTGGTGAAGCATCTAAGGTAGCCATATTTAAAAATGGCTTCAAGGTGATTGACAACTTTTTCCGATCAATAAAACAAGAACATCCCGATAATTCCCAATGTCCAGCAGTAGTATGCAAAATAATGAAATTTTCTGCGCTTCAGTAGTTTAATCAGGTAGGTCAGTGCTATGTAACCTGAAATAAATGAGGTGAAAAATCCGGCAACCAGACTTGTCACCGGTATCTGAACCTGCCCTATGCTTATCAAATCGACAATTTCAAGAAGCATTGCACCTGCAAGAACGGGCAGAACCATCAAAAATGAGAAGTTCGCTACTTTATCGCGATCAACTCCCATCAATAGTCCCAGTGAAATGGTAGAACCGGAACGACTGATGCCCGGAAGGATAGCAAAGGCCTGTGCAACACCCATCCAAAAACCTCTGTTTGCATTTACGTCTTTATCCGGGTGTTTGATAAACTTTGTCGAGAACAGAATTCCACCTGTCACAAGCAGCATAATCGACACAAAAAACGGGTTTACAAAAGCTTCCTCAATGGGATCCTTCAGCGTAAAACCCACAAGCATTGCCGGTATCATGCTCAAAAGAATGATTAAGGTGAGCCGGCTGTTTGGGTTCGTAACAAATCGTTTCTCTTTCAACCCGGATGGCGTCAAGCTTTTCAGGACGTCTGAGATTATTTCACCCAGCAGCTTTCGGTAGTAGACGGCAATGCTGCAGAAGGATCCGAAATGGACCACAATTTCAAAAGTTATGCCTGTAACCAGTTCGCGTGCAATGAGTGCACGGGCAAGGGCAAGGTGACCGGAACTGCTGACCGGTAAAAATTCTGTGATTCCCTGAAGAATTCCCAGTAAAATTGCTTCAATAATATCCAAAAAAAGAAACCTCCGGTTGGTTTGTAAAAATGCTCAACTCTAAATTCCAAACTCCAAAAATAGTCATTACCTTCCGAATGATTTTAAACAGATGTAAAAACAATTTTTAGTGTACCTGGCTTTAATTTGCCTACGAAAGTAATGAATTAAATTTAAAACCAACGAATAAAACTTTTTCTGATGGAACAACCCACGGATATGCAAAAGCTCGGCGAGAAGATTGAACAGAGCAGTGCTTTCATTGACGACATTTACAGAGAATTGCAAAAAGTGATTGTGGGTCAGCGCTACATGATTGACCGGTTGCTGATTGGCCTGCTTGCCGACGGGCACGTACTGCTTGAAGGCGTACCCGGCCTTGCAAAAACACTTACTGTCTCTTCTCTGTCTGCTGCAATAAACACGAAGTTCCAGCGGATTCAGTTTACCCCCGATTTACTTCCTGCTGATCTGATCGGTACGCTGATATATAACCAAAAAGAGGGCGATTTCACGGTAAAAAAGGGTCCCATCTTCTCCAATATTGTCCTGGCAGATGAGATAAACCGTTCTCCAGCGAAGGTGCAAAGTGCATTGCTTGAGGCGATGCAGGAGAAACAGGTAACCATTGGCGATACCACATTTAAACTCGAGAAACCTTTTCTGGTGCTGGCCACCCAAAATCCGGTTGAGCAGGAAGGAACCTATCCCCTGCCGGAGGCGCAGGTTGACCGGTTTATGCTGAAACTGAAGATTGGCTATCCAAGTGAGAGTGAAGAGCTTGAAATTATGCGCCGGATGGCTAAAACGGGCGATAAACCTACGGTTGATTCCGTGATTGACTCTGACAAAATTCTGGAAGCCCGGGATGTTGTAAACCAGATTTATACCGATCAAAAGGTAGAGAAATATATCATCAGTCTGATTTTTGCTTCCAGAAATCCTGAAAACTACCAGCTCGACGACCTGAAAGACCTCATCAGTTTTGGCGCTTCTCCGCGCGCCTCTATTAACCTGAACCTTGCCGCCCGGGCCCACGCGTTCATGGAGCACCGTGCCTATGTAACACCGGAAGATGTTCGATTCGTGGCCATGGACGTTCTCCGGCACAGGATCATTCCAACGTTTGAGGCAGAAGCAGAGGAGATTAGCAGTGAGGAAATAGTACAGAAGATTCTATCAACAGTGCCTGTTCCGTAATGCTGAGTTTTGAGTTGTTAGTTTTGAGTGAATAGTTGATAATTTAAAACTAATCTCTAACAACTAAGCACTCTCCCAAATCTCCTCAAAGAGCTCATCGTACGTTCGTATAACCCGGCTCCACTCCAGGTGTTTATTG
>JAWLEH010000140.1:0-7775 GCA_041686215.1 Balneolaceae bacterium
GATGGCAGGGGTTACACTGCTTTTGCTTGTATTTTTATATAGCGGCCGCAGACTGAGCCGCACAGAAGGAGGAATGTTATTTTTGCTTTATCTTGGTTACGTTGCAATGAGTTTTACACTGCCCGGCGGCGGAAGCTGACGTGTAAACAAAAGCCTTTGTTTAACGGTGTAAATTCAAATTATGAGTCCACTCCGAAAAGTCAGACAAAGAACGGAAGTTTATAACAAGCTTAAATAATGGATCTCTCTAATTCTTTAGAGAGGGTTTGGGGTGAGTTTGAATCAAATAAACCTACATTATTTAATCTTGTGCTACTAATTTTCAGAACGTATGACTTTCCGGGGTAGACTCAATTATATTGGTCAGAATAATATCAACAGAAAGCAGACGTAAACAGATTTATTGATTATGGATTTAAAAATAGCAGGTAAAGTGGTAAAAGTGCTGGAGGAACAGTCCGGCGAAAGTAAAAATGGCCCGTGGAGAAAGCGGGATTTTATCCTTGAAACACCGGGAAAATATCCGCGCAAAGTTTGTGTGACTCAATGGGGAGACCAGATCGATCAAACAGATGTAAAAGAGGGTGAAGAGCTTACAGCATTTATTGATATCCAGAGCAGAGAGTACCGCGGGAACTGGTACACGGATGTGAAAGCCTGGAAGATTGAGAAGGGAGCAGGTGGAGCTAATGATTCGATCAACCCGGATGATAACGTCATAGATCTCGGCCCGCCCGTTGATGAAGATGATGCGCCTTTTTGACCCTATCCTCTGTCTCCTTTCCCTGTTTCATGGAAAAAGCACTGACTCGACATAGAAAGGATGACTCTTCAAAGAAGTTGATGCGTCACGAATTATGAACCGCTCATACGTCTGTTCCCTCCATGCGGAGTGTATTTCGGCGCAGGGAGGGGAGAACAAAAGAGGGCGTTTAATCCAGAAACTCCGGAACCAGTCTGTGATCCGTATTCTGTTCAAATGAGTAGGCAATCTCAAGCAGAACCGGTTCACTCCAGGCTTTTCCAAAAATGGACATGCCCACCGGCAGGCCGTCAATTGAACCCATGGGAAGGGTAATAACCGGGTATCCAGCGCGTGCGGACGGAGAACTTGATGAGAGTGAAAAATTATCACCCAGCGTGAGGTCCGTTTTCCATGCAGGAGATCCGGTGGGTGAAACAATGGCATCTAAGTTGTTTTCGTCCATAACGCGGTCAATTCCCTCTTCCCTGCTTATACGGAGCATTCGTTCCAGCGCTTCGGTATACTCTTCCGAATCGAGCCCCTCTTTTTCAGCGGCCGTTAAGATCAGGTTCCGGTCGAAACGTGCCGTTTCTGTTTCTGATTCACGAATCTGTTCTGCAATCTCTTCCAGGGATCCGATAATGGCATCATTATTCAGAGACTCGAGATAGTCATCCACTCCATCCTTAAACTCATAGAGCAGCACCTGAAAAGCATCGCCTCCGATATTCTCTTCTGTTATTTCATCGATTTCCACTATTTCTGCTCCCAGGTCTTCAAGAGTTCGAATGGTCTCATGCATCAGCGTATCTACGCGAAAATGATTGCCGAGAGGCTGTGTATAAAAGCCGATACGTTTCCCTTCGAGGCCGTCCTCATTTAAAAACTGTGTGTAATCGTCGTGCAGGTGTTCTTCCGAAGCGGCGGTGAGATCGTCATTAGAATCGGGTCCGGCCAGTGCCCCCAGCAGAATTGCGGCATCGCGCACGGTACGCGTCATGGGGCCGGCGCTGTCGGTTGTGTAAGAAATGGGTATAATTCCGCTGCGGCTCCAGAGCCCAACAGTTGGTTTCATTCCAACAATACCATTTGCATTAGAAGGACAGACAATAGATCCGTTTGTTTCGGTTCCGATGGTGATAGTGGCGAAGTTGGCTGAGGCTGCCACACCCGAACCTGAACTGGATCCGCAAGGATTACGGGAAATTTCGTACGGGTTATTAACCTGTCCGCCCAGTGCACTCCAGCCGCTGGAAGAGAAACTGCTGTGGAAGTTGGCCCATTCACTCAAATTGGTTTTGCCAAGTACAATGGCACCTGCTTCACGTAGTTTTTCTGTGATAAATGCATCCCGCGGCGGAACGGATCCTTCCAGAAACAGGGAGCCTGCAGTTGTGGGCATATCATACGTATTAATATTGTCTTTTAGAAGTATGGGAACCCCGTGCAAAGGTCCGCGGATGTTTCCCTCATTCCGTTCATTGTCAAGCTGGGCCGCTCTATCAAGGGCATCTTGGTTGAGGCTGCGAACAGCATTTAATTGGGGTCCTTCTGTATCTACGGCGTTAATTCTTTCAATATATGCCCGCACAACTTGTTGTGAAGTAAGGTCTCCATCCTCGTAGAACTGCTGGAGTTCATCAATCGTAATCTCTTCGAGGCCAAGGCGGTCAAACTCCGTATCGGACTGAGTACTGGTACAGGCGGAAATCAAAAGTATTGCGAGGAATAACGGTAAACGTATAGAATTGATTTTCATCAGGAGAGCAGGCTAATTTTAATTCTCCGAAAGTAAGGGATTATTTTGGTAGCGTTCAACTAATGTCTGTTTAATCCGGCAAGGACCGGAGGCTGCGACCGGTTTTTTCGCCCGCTTTAAAAAATTACTTCAGAAGCTTTATACCGGTTATGGGTTGTGGATATTTTGAAGGCAAAACCATCATATAGATGGTGCAGGTAAGAAGCGAACTGAGAATGTGGGTCAAGAATGTGTAGCTAATTCACATATTGGACATTGTCAGCTTTAACCCTCCCTGAACCGACGGGGAGCAAGTTTGCCCTTATGTTTTTGGCGATGAATGAAAGTCAGGATTTTTTATCAGCAGATATTTCTTCAGCTTTAGAGAAAGATTTGGCCAAAATCTCTTTATTAACCGGTTTGGGAATAAAATCAATGAAATTGGTTTTTTCAGCCCTCTCTACGTTGTACTGATCACTGTTCCCGGAAATATAAATTACGGGAATCATACTTTTATCCTGAATAGACCTAGTTGCCATGATCCCGTCGATATCGTCCTGCAGCGAGATGTCCATCGTGATGACATCAGGCTGCAGCTTCAGGGCCATTTCGATTGCGTCTGCCCCGGTAGTCACTTTCCCAACCACTTTGTATCCAAGACTTTTAATCAGTTTTTCCAGCAGGATCGACTGGATCATTTCGTCCTCCACGATCAAAATATTTTTAACATTACCGGATCCTGAACCCGATTTTTTATGGCCGTTCGACGATCCTTTTTCTGATCTTCCTTTGGCCAGACCTTTTCTAAGCTCTTCGGGTAAATCCTGCGCTTCTAAAAGAGATATTCCTGAGCTTTTTTGTGGCTTGGAACGATTAGTGGAGGTAGAATTATCATTTCCATTCTTGTTGTCTTTCTTATTCTTCATCGCATTCCTGAGTTCTTTCACTACAGACTGAACAAGCTGATCCATATTTCGCTTAGAGAGTGACCCGTTTGCCCCGCTTTCTTTCAGCATTTGTTCGATTGATTCAGGCAGCTCATCAGAGATTGTTAGAAAAGGAGTGTTCTCGCAAGCCTGCGAATTGTTGATGATCCGAAGTGCTTCCAAACTATCAAAACCCGGCATGTTGTGATCACATAAAATAATATCCCAGTAATAGTTCCGGATTGCCGACGAGAGTTCACTTGCAGATTCAACCCGCATACTTCTGGGCTTAAATCCACCTTTGCGGAGGCAGCGAATCATAAGTTCTGCATCATCCGGTGAATCTTCTACAATAAGTACTCTCACGGGGTGGCCGGTTTTAAAAACGCCTCTGTTTTTTTCGGTAAGCATAGATAACCTTAAGTCAACGATTAATGAGTTAGCATTCGCTATTCCGGCAATTTCCAGAATGTCCAAAACAAACAATTGAGCGGCTGACGGTGCCGACTGTGAGAAGTTATCGGTGCAAACCAGGCACAGTTAAATTAGAAAAGAGAAAAAAATAGAGTTCAAAAGCGCAATTAGCCACAGAGGTGAAAAGCCTTACTGATATTTGGGTTAAACAGGAGAATAATAAAAATCTCTGTTGTTATTATCGATGAAATAGTCGTTGCCAGGCAACCTTTAAAATTCGAGCTAAACATCTATAAATTAGTGGTTTGCGTGCTCAATGGTCATGGCAGTTAATACACAAAGGGTCTATTATTTTGTCAAGTCTCTGTTTTCGGATTTTTAATGACGTTGGATTGTCTCCGGATTGTTTGCTAATCCAGCCAGATAGAAAGGAGTTGGTCCAGCCTGTCAGTATCAATAGGTTTGCTGATGTAGTCAGTTGCTCCCCGTTCAATACACTCCTCTCTGTCACCGCGCATCGCCTTGGCAGTTACCATAATGACCGGCAGCTTTTTTAAGCGGGACGAGGATCTGATTTTCCCAAGAACTTCGAATCCGTCAAGTTCAGGCATCATCACATCCAGTAAAACAAGATCAGGAAGTGCCTCATGATTCAGCACTTCGATCGCCTCTTTTCCGTGCTTTGCCCTTATCAGTCGGTAATCATATGGCTGAAGCTGGGAAGAGAGTGCCATAAAACACTGGTCGTCATCATCAGCAATGAGTATGGTATTTTGTACGGCAGGCTTGTCTTTTTTCTGTACACCGGCTTTCGAGGTGAGTTCCGCAATGCGGTTCATCAACTTTGAGTGACTGCCCACGTTTTTGAAAATAACATCAGCCGCATGCGTTAAAAGCTCGTTTCTCTTCTGGTTACTCAGCGATCGGCCCGAGTAAATTATTACAGGAACAGCGGCTGATTCGGGACTGGTTGCAATCCATTTCAGAAGATCTTCACCGGAAGTATCGGGTAGTGTGAGGTCGAGAACGATGCAGTCGATACGGTTGGTGTTCAGTAAGTTGCGGGCCTGTTTCCCCGTGGTTGCAACAAGGCAGTGATCTACAACGTCTGCCGAAAACTCTTTTAAAGCATCGTTATGAAGCTGATTGTCATCAACCAGTAAAAGAGTAGTCATGTCGCGGCCACTTTCGGTATAGCCGCCGTTTGCAGGGTGGACCAGATCCTGGAATTGATCTTCATGAATGGGTGAATCAATTTTGCCGCTGATTGAGTTGCTCTCCACTGCGGGCATCGCTTTGCCGGCCGGCGTGATCATCCAAATGGGGCATATACAACCTTCAGACCGAAGTAAGGAAGCCGCCGACCAGCCGCTCAGGCCGGGGCAATACGGATCAATAAAAATCGCTGCAGGGTTCTGATTTTTGTACGTTTTGATTGCAAGATCACTGGATTCTGCAATGGCCAAACCCAACCCGTCATTGGCTGTAAGTGTTTTAAACGACGTTGCAAGATCGGGATGCTTGCTGATCAGCAGGACTTTTTGCCGGGATTTTATTGGCTCTTCTTGTGTCGAATACTCTTTACGGGAAGCCGCGGCTGATTCTGATTCTGATTCAGATTCTGCAGGGATTACGGGCAGAGTTAGTGTAAAGGTGCTTCCTTCTCCCGGGGTGCTTTCAAGTGTGAGATCACCCCCAAGCAGGTGGGCCAGCTGTTTGCAGATGGCAAGTCCAAGCCCTGTGCCGCCATATTTTCGCTGTGTTGATCCGTCAGCCTGCCGGAAGCTTTCAAACACCAGTTCCTGTTTGTCCGGCGGAATACCAATGCCGGTGTCTTTTACACTGAATTGAATCCGGCCTGACATGGACTGCAGATTTGCACCCGGCAGCAAATCGGCGGTAAGTTCTACACTGCCCTTTTCAGTAAATTTCATTGCGTTTGAAAGCAGGTTGCGCAAAACCTGTTCAACCCGGAGCTGATCGGTTCGAAAGCGTTCCGGAACAGATTTTTCAGTCGATATCGTAAACTGAAGACCTTTTTCAGTGGCAATCGGCTCAAAAATGCTCCGGATATTGTGTGTGATTTCAGAGAGTGTAACATCTTCAACAGATACTTCCATCTCCCCTGATTCAATCTTGGAAAGATCCAGTACCTCGTTAATCAGGTCAAGAAGGTTGTTCCCCGACCGGCGGATCACATCAATAAATTTTCGCTGATTATCGGTCAGGTTATCGCTTTTTTGATCCAGCAGCAATTTGCTCAGCAGAAGAATGGAATTGAGCGGTGTGCGAAGTTCATGGCTCATATTGGCCAAAAATTCCGACTTATGCTTGCTATGCTCTTCAAATTCGCGGGCAATCTCTTTTTGTTCTTGAATCCGGCGGGCATCTTTTTCGCGGTCAGAAAGGTCGAACCCGATGGCGGCAAAAAATTCTTCATCGTTCTGCCGAATCAGCTGCAGGTGAACCTCAATCGGGTATGTAGATCCGTCTTTCCGCCTGTGTTTTGTAAAATAGATATCTGTTGCGCGATCTCCCCTCAGAATGGGTTGCAGGATGCGGTTAAAGTCGGATGGCTTTTTCAGGTCGGGGATAATGTCAACCGGACTCATCTGCAAAATTTCGTCACCGCTGTAGTCAAGGTTGTCTAATGCAGCCTGATTGAGGTAGCGATATTTCAGCGTTTGGCTGTCGAAAAGGTATATCTCATTGAGACTGCTCTGAATTACGGTAAGTAGCCGGTCTCGTTCCTGCTGGGCCTGCCTGTGCTTTTTACGAACTTCGGCTTCTTTCAGTTCACGCTCTATAGCTGGCACAAGGCGCTGGAGATTGTCTTTCATCAAATAATCATTGGCGCCGGCTTTCATAGCTTTCACGGCCAGTTCTTCACCGATGGCGCCTGAAACCAGCAAAAAGGGAATATCGAGCCCGAGATTGTTCAAAATGTTCAGGGCAGTAATACCATCAAACCCCGGCATGGAGTAATCGCAAATAATAAGGTCCCAGCCGCGGTTCGTTAAAGCATTCTCAAAATCATCCCGGGTGTCAACACTTTCCGAAACCGGATCGTAACCGCCGCGCTGCAAATTCATCAGAATCAGTTCTCTGTCGTCAGCTGAATCATCAACAAGCAATACCTGAATCTTTTGTGAGTGGCTCATAAAGTGAACGAATTTCTTCCAGTCGGGGGTGAATTTGGATGCAGAATGCTTCAAGTATAGTAAAAATTTTGGCTCGGGTGTACTCCAATGACGGTTCTCTTCAACTGAAAAAAATAAAACACTTAAAATCCGGGGCAAATTTACCGATAAAAGCAACCAGAATCTGCGCGTGGCAGAGGCAACTTTGGAAAATTGAGTATCTCGTGAGAGAAAACCGGGTGACATTAACTGTAAAAATCAGACATGAAAAAAGTACCAACAGACTATGAAATTCTAACCGAAATCTACAATCGCTACCAGGACGTGTTTCGGGAGTATGCAACAGAAGATCCGGACCGGATTGCGCGAATTCGAGTGCCGATTGACATCAATGAAATTGCCGAAGAAGTGGGAGTTGATGAAGATATGGTATTTGGCCGCCTTTACTATCACTTTAATAAAAAATATAGTTACAGGGATGAGAACGGGGATCGTATTACCTTCTTCACATCACTGAAATTTGAGGGCATGGCCGTGAACTTTCCGTTGGTTGCCTCGGTACTGGCCGATCTTGAAACGGAAAATTTGAAGTACAAAACGTCTATATCCCTGAGTGTTGCCGCACTGACACTGTCTATCATCACATTTGCACTGGCTGTATTTTAAGTGAGGGGATGGGGTGAGTTCGGAACAAATAAATCTACATTATGAGTCTACTCCGAAAACTCATATGTTCTGAAAATTAGTTGTACAAGCTTAAATAATTTAGGTTTACCATCCGTACTCACCCTATATCCCTCTCTATTTAATAG
>JAWLEH010000141.1:0-7754 GCA_041686215.1 Balneolaceae bacterium
TTACCGAATGTACTGGTTAAACAGGTTCTCGAGGAGTTCCTGCTTTCCGCTTCGTACTTCGGGCTCGCCGATTTTGGCAGCAAGGTCCCGGAGTTCTTCAATAGAGAGTTCTCCGTTTTCAAACTTTTTACCGTTTCCTGAGTCGAAGGAAGTATAGCGGCCTTCCCGAAGTTCTCTGAAGTTAGAATTCTCAAGGATGTTGTCAGCAATAATCAATCCGCGGGCAAACGTATCCATTCCACCAATATGAGCATGGAAGAGATCTTCCAGGTCGGTTGAGTTTCGGCGAATTTTGGCGTCGAAATTGAAGCCACCCGGTTCAATTCCGCCATTGTCCAGAAGAATGATCATGGTTTCTATGGCATCATATAAATTGGTAGGGAAGTAATCGGTATCCCATCCGTTTTGATTATCGCCTTCGTTGGCGTCAATGCTTCCAAGCATTCCGGATTCAGCTGATACGGCCAGATCATGAGCAAAACTATGGCCTGCAAGCGTTACGTGGTTTGCTTCGATATTCAGTTTAAAATCATCCATAAGATCCTGTTCCCGAAGGAAACCGATTACAGTGGCTGCATCGTAGTCGTACTGATGTTTTGTGGGCTCCATAGGCTTTGGTTCGATCAGGAAATTTCCTTCAAAACCAATCTTTCGTCCATAGTCGCGGGCGGCTCTCAGGAATGTTCCTAAATGATCCAGCTCGCGTCTCATCATGGTGTTGAAAAGATGCATGTATCCCTCACGGCCACCCCAAAAAACATAATTCTCGCCACCAAGTTCCACAGTGGCATCAAGTGCGGCTTTCACCTGGGCTCCCGCATGGGTAACCACGTCAAAATCCGGATTGGTGGACGCACCGTTCATGTACCGTTTGTGAGTAAAGAGGTTGGCTGTTCCCCAAAGTAGTTTAACCCCCGTGTCTTTTTGATAATCTTTGGCAAGATCTACAAGCGTTTGCAGGTTTTTTTCAGACCCTTCAATAGAATCGCCTTCGGGAGCAAGGTCGCGGTCGTGGAAGCACCAGTACGGTGTTCCCAGTTTTGTAAAGAATTCAAAAGCGGCTTCAAGCCTGAATTTGGCATTTTCCAGCGGATCGGATGTTTTATCCCATGGAAACTCGCGGGTACCAACGCCGAACGGATCACTGTTTTCATTACAAAAGGAGTGCCAGTATGCTATTGCAAACCTGAAATGGTCTTTCATGGTTTTGCCGGCAATCACTTTGTCTTCCTGATAATATTTAAATGAAAACGGGTTATCGGAATCCGGCCCCTCATATTCAATGTTGTCTACAGTTGGAAAATACTGGTTCGTGCTCATGTTTTGAGTAGTTTTAAAGGTTAGATTGTAAAGTTGTTAACCAGCCTTGATAGGCCTCGAGATAGAGTTTACGTTTTTCAGATTCAGGCTCAAGAAGGTCCATTCTGTTCAACCCTTCAAATGCCTGAGAATGGTCGCTGTAAACACCTGCTCCAACACCGGCAGCGCGGGCCGCACCCTGGGAACCGTCGGTATTATATAGTTCGAGCCGGGCGCCCGTTGTATTGACGAAAGCTTCGCGGAAAAGGGGGCTCAGGAACATGTTAGCGTGTCCTGCCCGCACGGTGTCGGGCGTTAGTCCCATATCCTGCATGATTTGAAAACCGTAGTAGAGTGAAAAAACAATCCCTTCCTGGGCTGCACGTAACAGGTGAGTCCGGTTGTGCCGGTTGAAGTTTAAACCGTGAATCTGCGCCCCGATATCTTTGTTTTCGAAGATCCGTTCTGAGCCGTTACCAAATGGCAGAATTTTGAGACCGTCACTTCCAAGGGGAGCCTGAGCCGCAAGATCGTTCATCTGCGGATAGGTAACAGACCCTCCGATATCAAACTGTTTTCGAAGCCAGCTGTTGAGGATACCTGTGCCGTTAATACAAAGCAAAACACCATAGCGGTTTTGTTCTGTGGTATGATTTACATGAACAAAGGTGTTCACCCTGGATTTCGGGTCATAATCGGGCTGATCGGTAATTCCGTATATTACACCAGAGGTACCCGCCGTAGCGGCAACTTCACCCGGATTGAGGACGTTAAGAGAAAACGCATTATTGGGCTGATCGCCTGCCCGGTACGTTACGGGAGTGCCTTTGCTTAATCCGAGTTCTTCAGCGGCTTTTGCCGTGAGTTTGCCATGAACCCCAAAACTGTTTTCAGGTTCAGGCAGAAAATCTTCGGGTATTTCGTAATACTCCAGTATCTCTTTAGCGATCCGTTTTTCCGGAAAATTCCAGAAAATTCCCTCGGAAAGTCCAGAAACAGTTGTGCATATTCTTCCTGTGAGCTTCAACCCGATGTAGTCTCCCGGAAGCATAATTTTGTGAATCTTACTGAACAGTGCCGGTTCATTTTCTTTTACCCAGCGTAATTTTGAGGCTGTAAAATTTCCGGGAGAGTTCAGAAATGATTGAAGGCTTTTTTCGGGGCCTATTTCCCGGAAGGCTTTTTCACCGATACCTGCTGCACGGCTGTCACACCATATGATGGATGGGCGCAGGGCTTTGTGATTTTTATCCACAACAACAAGACCGTGCATTTGATAAGAGATGCCAATGGCCTTGATTTGATTTTTGGAAATTGAATTCTCCTGAATAACCTCTTTCGTGGCAGTCACAATATGTTTCCACCACAGGTTGGGGTCCTGTTCGGCCCAGCCGGGTTGAAGTGCCTGCATGTCCATTTCCTGCTTTGGTGAGGTTGCAGATCCCACAACATCACCGGTATCAGCATTAACTACAGAAGCCTTAATAGAAGAGCTTCCAAGATCGTAACCAAGCAGATAGGTTTTTGTACTCATAAAATGGTTTTTATTAAAAATGAAGAACCTGCAAACACAAAATTGCCTGCAGGTTCTTATGAATTAAGCTACGAGTGATTTAATAGAATAATTAATCAGGCGACTGGTTAATCTACCTCGTCAGATGTTAGGTCAACGGCTTTGTACCCGCCTTTTCTCTTATCATTAATATATAGAACAAGGAAGACGATGGCTACAAGGAAAGCAACCGGACCAACCCAGAGGAAGGACATTCGACCGCCGTAGTTATCAGCAGGGCGCAGAATAGAATTTGCCTCCGTAATAAGTTCCTGTTCCTGCTCTAAACTCAGGTCATTAATTGCCCGAAGTGCATTCCCGGTTAGGATACCGTCCAGTTCGTTGTTTTGTCGATAGTAATCGAGCGCTTCCTGGCTGCGGTTATAAACATTTTGCACGTCCACTTCACGATACCCGAGTTCAGCAAGCTCCTGGGGTGTCTCGGCATTTTGCGCTCTTTGGATGTATCCGGGGAACCGGTTTTCCACCTCTTCAAGTACCTGTACTGTTTGCTCTTCATCCAGTGCATCTGGCAGGTAGCTATCGGCAATGCTTCCCATAATGGCATTGGAGCCACCGGCGGCAAAGAAACCAAAGCCAATTAACAGTACAATACCGAGTGATCCTGCTTTGGGGAACCGTTCGCTCATCAGGCCAACCATTGTTGGGAAGTAGAATGCCACACCACAGCCAAAGACCGTTGCTGCAAGAAGAAGCGGAACAATTCCAGTTTCGATAAATGAAAACATCATCAGCCCGATCCCGGTAAGTATTGAAGCTCCCAGCAGCATACCTGTTGGAGAAAACTTCTCAACAAATGTACCGGCAAAAAGTCGTAAAATTGCCATCAAGCCGCTAATCCATACAAATACCAGCATTCCGGGAACCCCGCCGGCAATCAGTACTTCGGGAATCCACCGGCTTGGTCCCATTTCAAGAGAAAGAGTAATCATTTTAAGAAAGATCAAGCCCCAAACAAGCGGATGTGTAAAGGTGTACCGAAACATTTCTCCAATAGGGATTCCGGCTTCTGCGGTTTCCGTTTTTGGAAATTTTTCAGGTAATACCATTGCGCCGTAAATGATTATCGGAATGTAGATAATGGCAATCTGGGTGGTCCAGTGGCCGAAATCAATAAATCCGACGGCCCCGATTTCAACCATCAAAAATCCTAACAAACCACCCACAACCATAGAGCCGGGGAAAAAGGCGTGAAAGTGATTTAGTTTGGTGGTTTTATTTTTCGGGAAAAGTGCAGCTGTTAAAGGATTTCCCGCTACCTCGATCAGACCGTTACCGGCTCCAAATCCAATAGCGCCCATAAATAAAATCCAATATGCGCTGGGTTCTCCTGCAAACAGGGCTCCAAGCAAGAAGAACGAAACACCTGCAAGGTGGCAGACAAATGCACCTACAGTTGCTTTCTTTAGCCCGATTTTTTCAAGGAACGGGCCAATGGTTAAAAGAGAAACAGCCATTCCCCAGAGCGCAGCTCCGCCAATATAGCCCACCTGGGCGTTTGTCAGAATAAACTCTGTTTTGAGCTGTGCCAGGATATTACTGACAAGGACAAAGGAAAATCCGGTCGGCACAAGTGCCAGGCAGATCCCCGCAAAGATTTTTTTGCGGTTAATATCTGATAGTGAAGTAGTTGTTGATTCCATAAAGTTCTCGTGTTCTGGTTAGCAGGTTATTCGTTACGTAGTTTTTAATTCACTGGTTAAGTAATCAAAATAAGATGGAATGTGTGAATTGTATCACTAAAAAAGAAAGCGCTTTTAATATTTTGCAAAATTTTTCAGCAATATAACGTTTTCGTTTTAATCCCTAAACGCCAATTAGCTGCACGGAGCTGACTGGATTTCAAAAGCATTTAAATGTAATTGAAACACTTAATTATTGAAAATATAATCTGCAAAATTCCAGTCCCCGATCGAATCTTTTTCAAGAGGTTCTTCTGTGAGGATTGATTTGACCATACGAACCGGTATACTTCCCTGTTTTAAAATGGTGTCATGAAATTCTCGGGCACTCATTTGGCCGGTATCCACAAGATCTTTATGAAGCGCGTAGAAATGCATCCCGCCAATCATGTAGGCAATCTGGTAGAGCGGCCCGTATCCACCTGTAAACGAACGGCGCACTTCTGCCTCGGCATTTGCGTACTCGTGGCCCACACGGTCAACCAGGTAGTCAATACATTGCCGGGGAGTCCAGTTGCCGAGGTGGTAGTTCAGAGAAAAGATAATCCGTGCATAGCGGTGCGTTCTCCAAAAAAGCATGCCAATGCGGTCTTCCGGTGATTCAGCAAAATCCATATCCCATAGCAGCAGTTCCCAGTAAAGCGCCCATCCTTCACCCCAGAATGATGTTCTGAAAGGAGAACGGTACGTGCTGTAGCGGCGATTCATAAAACCCTGCAGATGATGACCCGGAATCAGCTCATGGTGAACGGTAGCGCGATTAAAGTGAGGATTATTGCCGCGCATACTCATTCGTTTGGCTTCGTGATCCATCGTGTTCGTAGGATAGGAAATGCGTATTACTTCGCCGCCCAGGAAGAAGGGGTTGATAAGCTGCCGCTCGGGCGACATCATTTCCATTCTCCATACCTCTTTTGACAACTCCGGTATTGTGAGAAGGTCTCTGCTTTCAATGAAATCCATTGATTCGTTATACAGCCGCATAATCAGCTCCGGTTTTTCTCCGGGTTCCACATACTGCTCTTTCACATGTTCCAGGGCTGCTTTCCAGTCATCCCCGTAGCCGAGTTCCCTTGACGCTTTCAGCATCTCTTCTTCGGCTTTCGCGAACTGGTGCTCGGCAATTTCAATAAGTTCCTGCGGACTGTAGCTGATCATTTCAAAATCAAGGCGCTGTTCGATCTCTTCCCTCCCGATTGGATTGCCCACAATTCCGCTTTCATCCATCTGTTCGGCCTCTTCGTCGAAATATTCATCTATCACCCCGGCGTAGGAGGAGAGAGTCTCGCTAAAATTCTCATACGGTTTTTCCACCCACCACGTAAATTCAACATCATATCCGTGGTAAAACTCATAGGCATTTTCCACAACGGAGTGAATATTTTCGAGGGCATCACTCGCTGCATTTGCTTCCCGTTTAAGCAGGTACGGGGAGGATTCGAGTCTGTTTTGCAGCTCTTTGATTTCTTCAGTCCAGGAGTGAAACAGGTTTGCCGATTGCTGGCCCTCCGGCTTTACTCCACGACGCCGGTCATTTACAAATTCAAGAATTTCATTTAGGTCCGGCAGCCACTCTTCTACAGACATGAACAGATTTCGGTCTCGTTCCATAAAATAGTGCTGCTTCTGTACGTGAGCTTTCAGCAGGTGAAAATCTACTTTATCAGAATGTGTAAGTGCTTCAAATTCAATTTCATCCAGCCGATTCAGCCATTCTTCGTAAAAAGAATCAAACCTGTCAAAATATTCATGAGAATGCCGCAGGTCATACTTTCGGTTGAGTACATGATGGTCCTGGTCGTAGATCCTGATGAGTTCGGGCAGAGATGCCGTATCCTGCTTTAATGTATTTGCTTCAGCCGGATGAACTGGCAGCATAAATATGAAAGACAGGAAAAGTATAAATACAAATCGTATCGGTATCTTCATATGAAATAGATTTAAGGTTTCGGGTATGAATCATTTGAAACAGCTGTTTCGTTAACGTAAGCGTTAATTTGTAGTGAACAGGTGCATTTCGATAATGCTGATTGTACAAATAAACGGATCCTGCAACTTTTTAAAGTCATTTAATAATGAGTCAGGGTTTTGCCCGGTGCCGGTTACGTGTATCGGTTTGGGTTAATACGCTGATCGTAAAGGTCGGATGTTTCCTCTGCAATCAGGTCGGCTACAATCTTTCCGCAGGAAGGGGCAAGGCTCATTCCCATCATGGCGTGCCCTGTTGATGTGAAAAGGTTTTCATAGGTATCAATCCTGCCAACGTAGGGCAATCCATCCGGTGAGCACGGGCGCAGACCGGTCCATACTTTATGCCCTTCCAGATCTTCGGGTGAAAACTGAGGTAAATATTCTAAAACTGATTTTTTTAATCCGCTGATTTTCTTTGGGCTGATTTGCGTATCAGTGCCCACAATTTCCATCGTACCTGCAAACCGGAGTGTGTTATTGATGGGAGTGAGGGTAACTTTCTTTTCTGCAAGAATACCACAGTAACCTGGTAAAACCGGAGGATTTTGTAAGGTGATGCTGTAGCCTTTGCCTGCCTGCATAGGCATCCTGTGCCCCATACGGCCAAGGAACTCACCCGACCATGCCCCGGGGCACAAAACAACATAATCGGCCTCAAGATTTTCACCATTTCCGGTTTTAACCTCTTTAACACGGCCGTTTTCTGTTCTTAAAGAGGTGGCCACTGTATTATATTTAAAGTGAACATCCCTTTGCATGAGCAGATCTTTCAAACCGTTCATCAAAGATCCGGGGTGCAGGTGTGCATCTTTTGGATAGTAGGTTGCCCCAACGATATCGAGGGACAAATCTTTTTCCATTTCACCAACCTCTTCGCTGGACAAAGTTTCGGCGGGTATACCAAGAGAATTCGCTTTGTCGGCAATTTCCCTCTCCTTATCGAGGCCTTTTTCAGTGTTGCAAAACATGAATAAGCCTTTCTTTTCAAATGAAAACTCAAAGTTTTCATCCGATTCAAGATTCAGTAAAAGCTGTCGGCTGCTGAGCAGTAAATCTCTTAAAATGGGACCGGATTCCTCTACATGTGCTTTGGTTGATGCCTGCTTAAACTTCCATAACCAACTGATTAAATCCAGGCTGAGGCGCGGACGAATATAAAAGGGACTTTCCGCATCCAGCATCCAGCGCAGCCCCTTGCTGATCACACCGGGGGAGGATAGAGGGATAAT
>JAWLEH010000142.1:0-7735 GCA_041686215.1 Balneolaceae bacterium
ATGGATCTTTATTCAAAAAATTCAGACGAGTTCCCGCATACCTTCCGGCCAAAGATCCCTTAGTTCTTCAGGAAGAGCTTTTAGGATATCTTCAATCTGGCCCTCAGAAATATGATTGCTTAATACCTTGAAAACAGTCTTGGCAACATGCGTGGAATTAAGTTCGGGGGCTTTGTCAGAAAGGTATTCCTCAATATGCTTGAGGAATTCATCCTGGGAACGGTCCTTCCGCGGAGTAGCTGCAGGCTTCCATCCTTCATAATAAAACCCGCTCAGCATAATGGGTAGCTGAGCTCCTATTTGAGCGGTTAGATTTACGGGAAGACGGTCGCGAAGTGTATGAAGTGCAGCTCTCAACGCTTTAAATGCCTTGTCCCTGTCATGAAACTTTCCTTCCACACTAACTTCATCAATGATGATCATTGTCTTCTGAATTGTTGTGTTAAATACGGGAAATGTTGACATAATAGATCCTCTTTTGATTTTTAATTTTTCGTTAAGTCTAACTTAGAAATTTATCAAACTTGCTACACTCTAATAACAGAATCAAAGAGGATAAAATTTCTCCAGTATTGTGAACGCCAGTCGATAATCATATTTCTAATTCATAAAAAATAGATGCGTGGCGAAACCATATCTATGCAGATATTTAGTCGTCTAATTTTGAGAGTCAGGACAAAAATAACCAGATCGTCCACCAACGGTTATTTTTTCGATGCTCCCTCTGCATATCGGGCACTTCTCGCCTTCGTCTCTGTGATTTAGTAAATAATCATCCGGCATTTTCTGATTATGATCCAGGCATTCCACTCTTTTTTCAACAACCCTGTTCATATTATCAAACAGCGTTTGAAGATCGCTTTCGCTCAGGTTTTGTACTTTGGTTTTAGGATGAATCCCCGACTGGAACAAAATTTCATCCGACTGCTCATTACCTATTCCTGCCATCAGGTGCTGATCCATTAGGGATGATTTAATCATTCCACGGCGGTTCTGCATTAGATTTCGAAATGTCTCAAAATTGATAGTATCAGAAGAGATATCCGGTCCCAGATCTTTTTCCTTAATAAATGTCTCAATGTCTTCAACCAGCTCAAGATTACCCAGCATCCGAGCACAGTCAAAAGCCAGTTTAAAATCGTTTTCAAAATGAAAAATAACCCGTGGATAGACAGGATTTTGGTCTTCATTTTTGAAATAAGCAGGGCTGCCGGTCATTCCGAAATGCATAAGAAGATAGGGGCCGTGGATTCGATATAGTGCTTAAAATGTAAAACTTCAGGCAGCTCAGGTATGGCTGTAAAAGTTGGATTCTAACAATGAAACTTACATAGAACATATAGCCTTCAGATTCTGTAAACGAAACGGAAGCATTTATTTGTTCTGATAGAGACTGAACCATTATATATAATTATTATGCCCGTACATAATAGCGACATTTCGGATATCCTGAATAAGATCGCTGATCTGTTGGAGATAGAGGGAGCAAATGAGTTCAGGGTACGTTCATACCGGGAAGCTGCAAGGTCCGTAGAAAATCTTACGGAAAACATATCCGATAAAGTGGCGGCGGGAGAAGATCTGACTGAAATTTCAGACATCGGTGAAAGCATCGCGGAAAAAATTGAAGAGATTGTTAAAACCGGTTCGTTAAAACAGCTTGAAGAGATCAAAGAAAGGGTGCCGGAAGAGCTTACAGATATTCTGAACCTGGAGGGAGTAGGGCCTAAACGCGCAAAAGAGCTCTATGAAGAGCTGGACATAAACAGTCTTGAGGATGTGGAAGAGGCGGTTGAAGAGAATGAGATTCAGGAACTGGAAGGATTTGGGGAGAAGACAGAGGGAAAAATCGAGAGTGAGCTGGAGCGCCAGAATGATCAGGATTCCAGAACGCCGCTGGCACGTGCTGAAGAGTATGCAGAACCTCTGCTGGACTATCTGCAGGAGTGCGACGCTGCGGATTCAGTGGAGATTGCCGGAAGCTATCGCCGTCGTAAGGAAACGGTGGGTGACCTCGATATTCTGACCACCGGAGAAGATGATAAGACGATAGCAGAGCACTTTATCAATTTTGAGGATGTGGATGAGGTGATCAAAAAAGGAGAAAAACGGACGTCCGTCTGGCTTAAGTCCGGTCTTCGGGTCGATGTTGCCGTAATGGCAAAAGAATCTTTTGGGGCCGCCCTTCTCTATTTTACAGGATCAAAGCAGCATGGGATACAGCTTCGTGAAAGGGCGATCGACCGTGGTCTTAAAGTGAATGAATATGGCGTCTTCAAAACAGATGAGGACGAACCCATCGCCGGCAAAACTGAAAAGGAGATGTACGAAGCCCTCGACCTGAAATGGATTCCCCCGGAAATGAGAGAAAACCGGGGTGAGATTGAGTTGGCTGAGAATGGAAATCTCCCTGATCTCATCACGCTGGATGATTTAAAAGGGGATCTTCACATGCATACAACCTACACCGACGGAGATGCCTCCATCAAAGAAATGGCGGAAGCGGCTCGGGAGCTCGGACATGAATATATTGCCATAACCGATCACTCAAAACGTGTAAATGTGGCCGGCGGAATGGAAGTCTCTGAACTGACTGAACAGCTTGAGGAGATAGAGAAAATAAATGAAGAGCTGGACGGCATTCGAATTCTGAAAGGAGTGGAGGTGGATATCCTGGCGGATGGATCTCTGGATTATCCCGATGACATTCTCAGCCGGCTTGATCTTCGTATTTGCTCTGTGCACTATAAAATGAATATGGACAGCGAAAAACAGACGGAACGCATTTTGAAGGCGATGGACAATCCATGGTTTGATATACTGGCGCATCCTACGGGCCGCCGTTTGCAGAAGAGATCAGCAATGGATCTGGACATGGAAGCCATCATGGAAAAAGCTGTCGAAAACGGTATTATCATGGAGATTAATGCTAGTCCTGAACGCCTGGATCTGGATGATCATAACTGTAAAATGGCGATGGAAAAAGGGGTGATGATATCCATATCAACCGATGCGCACAGTATTGGTGAACTACAGAATTTAAAGTACGGGGTATATCAGGCGCGCCGCGGCTGGCTTGAGGCCAAAAAAGTAGTGAATACAGTCGGCGTTGAGGAATTGCTGGATTTTTTTGGAAAGAAGTAATGAAGGCGCTTTAAAGACACTGCAACCGATAGAGAAAATCCGTTTTTAAGTTTAAGGACTAAGGCTATTCGGACTTAAATTGATCAAACCCGTGTCTTTGCAGTTCCAGCTTGTCACCGTCTTTAATAAACAGTACTTCGGCATCCCCCTCTTCTACATCACCAATGACGCTGAAGGCCGTCTCAGGAAATGATTCATGGAACCGGCGCTTTAGATCATGCTCTTTCTTACTCTCGAATGTAAATAGCAGGGCGTAATCCTCACCGGCTGTAAGTGCAATCTCTTCGGCAGGCCAGGAATATTTCTCACAAACCTCAATAAACTGTTTACTGAGCGGCAGACGGTCTGCATCAATTGAAAAAGCCACCTCTGACTGTTTTGTGATGTGACCGGCATCAGACTGTATGCCGTCTGATAAATCAATCATTGCGTGGACATACCCGGTCTCTGCTAGAAATTTAGCCTCATGGGTATAAAGCGTCGGACGGTTATGCGCCTTGATCAAGTGTTTATGGGATGGATTTTGTCTGTCATAAGATTCTTCAAGCAGTCTGAGTCCGGCACCTGATTCACCAATATTTCCTATCAAACCGATTTTATCACCCGGCTTGGCAGAAGAACGCCATAGAATTTTTTTATCATCGGCAAATCCCAGCACCGTATAGTTGATGATTATAGAACTGCTTTTGGCGGTGTCACCGCCGGCTAAGTTTACACCATTAACCTCGCATAGTCTTGAAGCGTTACTGAAAAAGCTATTAAGCCATTCAGGAGGTGTGTCCGTTGGAAGTCCAATGCTTAAAAAGGCGTATCGGGGTGCGCCGCCCATTGCAGAAATATCGCTTAAATTTACGGCAAGAGACTTATATCCCAGGTCCTCCGGTGAAATCCAGTCACGCCGGAAATGGCGCCCTTCCAGCATCATGTCGGTAGTTACGAGAAGCGTTTTGCCCAAGTCAGTTTTTATAGCTGCACAATCATCTCCAATTCCCGTAAAATCACTATTCTTGTTTGATCCGAAAAGTCCTGAAATGCGTTCAATCAGGCCAAATTCACCAAGTTCTTTCAGGGATTCATTCTCTTTAAATATGCTCATGCTATTATCTGTTTGTTTCAGGTTGTAGCTGCCAGAACCGGAATGCATTCAAGTGTAAATGCATTGTAATAAGTAGAGTTAGGGTGTTAGAAACTATCAACCTGAAAATTTAAATTTTTAGTAATATGAATAGAGAAGAATATATCGATAGTATTGCTGCTAAACTGAAAGAGTGGAATGCAGAAATTGAAAAGCTGGAAGCTAAAGCTCAGGAAACCGGCGCTGACACTAAGAAAGAGATCAGTAAGGAGATTGAGGATCTTCGCACAAAGAAGCAGGCGGCGGAATACAAACTGGAGGATATAAAAGAAGCCGGTGAAGATTCCTGGAAGGAACTTCAGGCAGAAACAGAAGATGCTATGGAACATATCAAGAGTGCGCTTGAAAACGCAGTGAACAGATTTAAGAATATCTGATCATGTTACTAATACGGTTTACATTTGAATGAGGAACAAGGCATAAAATTTCTGCAGTGGGCCCTTCCCAGAAGAGGATATAGATGGTCGGGCTTCAGAAAGCCCCGGTCGCAGGTTTTAAAGCGTATTCGTGATCGCATGCAGGATCTGAATATCAGCGGTGGCTATGATGAATACAGATCCTATCTGGAGGAAAATCCGGAGGAATGGACGGTATTCGATCGTTTCTGCTATGTTACGATCAGCAAGTTTTTTAGGGACAGGAAGCTATGGGAGTTTATACGGGATGAAATTCTGAGTGAATATCTTCCGGAAAAAGATCATGAACGTCCTGTGAAAATATGGTCGGCCGGATGCTGCAACGGGGAAGAACCATACACTATAACTATTATAATCGCTCAGCTGATGGGTAAGATGCCAGATGCTGAAGATGCTCAAATTCTTGCATCGGACCGGGAAGATGATGTACTGAGGCGTGCCCAAAAAGGAGTGTATCCCGCCAGTGCACTCAAAGAACTTACCAGCGAAGAGCTGAACAGCTTTTTTGTTAAATCAGATTCAATTGAAACTGAAGAATATAAAATCAAGAAAGGATTAGCGGATCCCATCGAGTTTGAAAAGAGAAATATCCGTGAATCATTACCCGTCCGTGAGTTTGACCTGGTATTCTGTCGCAATCTGGTTTTTACTTATTTCAGACAAGAGCAGGTAAAGAATTTTTTACGGAGCCTGAAGCCGATACTCAAATCCGGAGGCTATATGATTATTGGCAGCAATGAACAGATACCGTCCACCGCTTGGCTCAGTCAGGTTGAAACCGGGCACACCGTTTACAAAAAGAATAGTTAAAAATATTCACTCTCGTAAAACCTGCCTAAACACTATTCTCTATCTGATTTGGATAACAAAATTGAAATTCCGAAACATAGCTGTAAAAATACTTATCCATTTACCTAAACCATATTCTTGTGACGCTCTACAAGTGTGTCACGCAGCTCTTTCAATTTTTTTGATAGTCCAATTTTATAGACATGCGGATTATCGAATCGCTTAAACTCTTCGGGCAGTTTTTCCTGCTGTTGCCGGCTAAATTCAGCAATCTCATCGGTGGCCCTGGGTTTTGAAATTCGTTTGTCATTTTCAAAAACTTTATCTAGCAGGGGCTCTTTTTTAAACTCTGACAATGGACGTGACTGCTTAGGGTCAGATGGATGAACCATCATATCAAAATCTTCTTCATCGGCCAGGGCTACGACTTCTCCTCCGTAAAAGGAGCCATCATCATTGAAAAGCCGGTAGACCTGCTTTTTACCGGGCAGGTTAATTTTACTTACCGTTTCAGAAAGCTTAAGACGAGGTTCTTCATTTGCAAAGGAGAGTTTGTAAACGCCGTCAAGGGCGGAATCGGGCCGGCCTGTAACCAGGCTTGTTCCCACTCCGAACAGGTCGATGGGTGCATTTTGCTCAAGCAGACTCTTGATAACTTCCTCATCAATCTGGTTGGACGCCGCAATTTTCACATAGTCTAACCCGGCTTCATCCAGCATTCTGCGCGACTCTTTGGCCAGCCAGGCCAGATCGCCGCTGTCGAGCCGGATTCCTTTCAGTTTTTCACCTCGCTCTTCCATCTCTTTGCCCACTTTGATCGCATTGGGTACACCGCTTTTCAATGTGTCGTAGGTATCGACAAGCAGTACACAGTCATGTGCCCGTACTTCTGCAAAGTCCCGAAATGAATCGATCTCTTCATCGTAGCGCTGAACAAAAGAGTGCGCCATGGTACCAGATATGGGAATGTTGTAATCGCGACCACTGCGGACATTACTCGTAGAATTAAAACCGCCGATGACTGCTGCACGGCTGGCTGAATACCCTCCTGTTCCCGGCGCACGCCTCAATCCAAAATCCACCAATTTTCGATCTCCGGCAGCAAGCCTCATTCTGCTGGCTTTTGTGGCAATCAACGATTGGTAATTGAGTGTATTAAGTATTAGTGTCTCGAGCAGTTGTGCCTCAATGATCGGCGCTTCCACGCTGAGTACCGGCCGATTAGGAAAAATCAGATCACCCTCTTTGGAAGCATAAATATTTCCCGAGAAACGGAAATCCTCCAGGTAATCCAAAAACTCCTGATCCATTCCTTCTTTTTCCAGCAGCTCTAAATCTTTTTGATCGAACCGGAGACCTTCAATGGCTTTAAGGAGATCTTCCAAACCCGCAAATATGGCGTAACCTCCTTCAAACGGAAGTTTTCGGAAAAAATAGTCAAATATGGCCGTCTCATTTTTCATCCCTTTGTGGAAATAGACCTGAGACATTGTTATTTGATATTGATCGGTGTAGGTCGCTGTGTAATCAAACATAAGCCGCTAATCATTTAGTGATAGATAATAAACAGGCGAAAATATTTATCTGAGATAATTTCTTTTCATTGCCAGTACTTTCTTCAACAGATCAGTTGAAACATCGAGCTCGTAATGATCTGAAAGATGTTGACGCATCTCTTCATTTGTGGCAGAGAGCATGTCATCGTCATTTAGAAATTCTAAAAGATCCTCTGTTACCGCCCACTGGTAGATAAGCCACCTCCAGTCGTCAAGGTAGTCTCCTACAAAATCGGCTTTCATCGAAGTGTTGCTTTTTTCGTGCAATACAGCTGTTCTAATTTCTCCTGCATCCAATGCTTTAACATGGTCCACCGCTGCGATCAGGGTTTTTCCGGAATCGTTGACATCATCCACTATAAGAACATTTTTACCCTTCAGATCAATATCGACCGGATCAGAAATTTCGACCTCCTTGTGTTCTTTGGCACCGGTATAGTGTTTTATTTGAACAGCGGTGAGGGTTTTAATATTCAGAAAGTCGCATACCAACCTTGCAGGTGGAAAGCCGCCTCTTGCAATTCCAATCACAACATCAAAATTCAGAGTGGATTCGGTTATTTGATCAGAAATCTTGTAAGCCATTTGATAAACTTCGGAGAGCCCGACAATTCTTGCAGTAAAATCTTTATCCATTTTCTCTTTCGATTTCGTAAGCCAACAGGTATAGTTTCTAATTCAAGGTACATGAAGAA
>JAWLEH010000143.1:0-7691 GCA_041686215.1 Balneolaceae bacterium
TAATTTTATTAAGCACAACTTTATATACGGTTAGCAGCTTCCGGTATTATAAATGATTGAGTGCGTTTATATTAGAAAGCAGAACTACCGAAAAATTTTGATAACTTCTGTTTGATGCAATCCTTGAAAAGTGTTACAATAACACTTGTAGGAATAAAAGCGGTTCCATTTCCCGTAATAGTATGAATTCAACATCAAAGAGCCGTTAAACAAAAAATTTACATCACTGTGAATCAAAAATTTCTAATAGGGGTGGATTTTGGTACAGATTCAGTCCGGGCACTTCTCGTCTCATCCGAAGGTGAAGTAATACAATCTTCTGTTCAGAACTACACAAGATGGGCCAATGGTGAATTCTGTGATTCCGGGGAGAATCGTTATCGTCAGCATCCACTTGATTATATTGAATCTCTTGAGGCTGTACTTAAAGATGTGCTTGACGGTTTATCAGAAAAAGAAAAGAAGCAGGTAAAGGGTATTTCCGTTGATACAACGGGCTCTACACCCGTTGCAGTAAATAAAAAGGGGACACCTCTTGCACTTTGCAGTGGGTTTGAGGAGAATCCAAACGCTATGTTTATACTTTGGAAAGACCACACTGCTGTGGATGAGGCCGGAGAGATTAACAAGCTGGCTAAAAACCGTGACGGGCCGGATTATACGAGGTTTGTTGGAGGTGTATACTCCTCAGAGTGGTTTTGGGCTAAAATCCTGCACACGTTGCGAGTAGATAAAAAGGTCAGAGATGCAGCTTATTCATGGGCAGAACACTGCGACTGGATAACATATGAACTCACCGGTGGAAAGGATGTACACGAGATGAAAAGAAGCCGTTGTGCGGCGGGCCACAAGGCAATGTGGAATGAACAGTTTGAAGGACTGCCGTCTGAAACATTCTTAAAAGCTCTCGATCCGCTTCTTGGCGGTCTTCGTGAAAAGCTGTACCGGTCTACACAAACATCCGATACTTCAGCCGGTTTACTTTCTCAAAAATGGGCTGATAAACTCGGCCTGCCGGGCCGTGTTACCGTCGGTGTAGGGGCCTTCGATGCACATATGGGAGCCGTTGGCGGTGAGATCAAACCATACTACCTGAGCAAGGTAATGGGTACCTCCACCTGCGATATGCTTGTTGTACCCAGGAGCGATCTGGACGATTCTTGTGTCCACGGTATTTGCGGACAGGTTGACGGTTCAGTTATTCCGGGAATGATCGGGCTGGAGGCGGGACAATCTGCTTTCGGTGATCTCTATGCATGGTTTAATTCGCTCCTGCTATGGCCTTTACAAGTGTTAGAAAGTGAAGAACATTTTTTTAATACAGAAAATGGTAAGCATTTACAGCAGGAAATCAGAACCAAAACACTTGAAAAACTGTCAGAACAGGCATCTCGACTCGGTGTTGATCCGGATGATCCTGTAGCTCTCGACTGGTTAAACGGCAGGCGAACACCGGATGCGAATCAGAAGCTTACAATGGGAATTGAAGGACTTACACTTGGCACATCAGCACCACAGATATTTAAAACGATCGTTGAAGCAAGCTGTTTTGGGGCAAAGGCAATTGTGGAACGGTTTGAGGTGGAGGGAGTTCCTATAAAAGGTGTAATTGGACTGGGAGGAGTAGCCAAAAAATCACCCTATGTGATGCAAACACTTGCCACGGTGTTAAACCGGCCTATAGATATTGTTTCATCAGAACACACGTGTGCGCTGGGATCTGCCATGTTTGCAGCTGTGGCATCCGGGACACATTCCACAATTGAAAATGCGATGGATGCTATGGGCAGCGGGTTTGAAACTACCTATGAACCTGATCAATCCAAATCTGAAGTTTATAAGGTTCTTTTCGATCGGTACAAAAAACTTGGGGCATACGAAGAACGACGTGTCGAACGATCATCCAGCAAGGGTAAAATCGGAGGTTCGATTGAATAGCTATAAAGAGCTAAAAAGAGAAGCGTTTGAAGCAAACTTAAAACTGCCTGAACTGGATCTCGTTCTCTTCACTTTTGGAAATGTAAGTGCTGCTGATCGCAGCGAAGGGGTGTTTGCTATCAAACCAAGTGGTATATCTTACCAAAAGCTGGCTGCTGATGATATGGTTGTTGTAGATTTCGACGGACAAGTTGTAAGCGGCTCTCTTCGTCCTTCTTCGGATACACAAACCCATGCATGCCTTTATTCATCGTGGGAAACAATTGGCGCAGTGGCACATACCCATTCAACCCACGCGACGGCCTGGGCTCAGTCACTCACAGACATCCCCATCCTTGGAACCACTCATGCCGACTATCTTGCAGGAGATATACCGTGCACACCGCCTCTTTCTGATGATGCTATCCTTGGTGAATATGAGAAGGAAACCGGCCTTCATATTGTTTCTGAGTTTAAAAACAGAGGTATATCGAGCCGTGATACAGAGATGGTTTTAGTAGGTAATCACGCTCCCTTCACCTGGGGAACATCTGCAGAAGATGCGGTTCACAACAGTGCCGTTCTTGAAGAGATTGCAAAAATGGCGTGGATCACCCTTCAGGTAAATCCTGATGTTCCAAGGTTAAAGAAAATACTGCTTAAAAAACACTACAACCGAAAACATGGCGATAATGCTTACTACGGGCAATCGTAATCAAAACCGACGTGATAACTTAGGATGAGTATTAGAAACAAACCAAGAATAGGATTGCTGGGCATCATGCAGGAGCTGTATGATGAATCTCTTCCAAATATTACTGACCACCAGGAGGCTTTTGCAAGAGATGTTTGCCTGCAGCTCGACGATATTGTTGAGTGGGATTTTCCGGGTGCGGCCCGAAACCGTAAGGATGTGGAGCGTATTTTAGGGGATTTTAACCATAAGCAGCTCGACGGCGTGATGATTGTCATGCTTACGTATGGTCCCTCAATGCGAACGGTTCGGGCGATTCAGCAGAACAATCTCCCAATTCTGCTTGCCAATATTCAGCCCAAACCTGTCGTAAGTGAAGATTGGGATATGGCAGACCTGACCTATAATCAGGGTATTCACGGAGCTCAGGATATGGCAAATGCACTTGTAAGAACAGACGACAAATCGTTTAGCGTAATCAGTGCTGACTGGGAGAGTGAGAGGTTCAAAACCTATGTGAACGAATGGGCTGTTGCTGCTAAAACCGCAGCCCGGCTGAAAGAAATGCGTATTGCCAGTTTTGGGAAAATGCATGGGGTTGGTGATGCGCTGGCGGACGAGGCAGCTTTCACCCGGATTGTTGGCCCTGAAGTGAACCGGGAATACATGGGAGATATTCACCGACAGATGAAGTCTGTGTCAGATGAAGAAATAGAAGAGCAACTGGAGATTCATAAAAAACGGTTTAACGTGGACGATAACATGCCGGAGAAGAATTTAAGGTATGCGCTGCGAACGTATCTCGGTTTTAAGAAATTTCTCGAAGTAAATGAGTATGATGGTTTTTCTGCCCATTTCGATTCTTTTAAAGGAGACGGGCGCTTTGATCAGATTAATATGCTCGCCGCATGCAACTTAATGGCGGAAGGCTATGGTTATGCTGCAGAAGGAGATACCAATACGGCCTCGATGGTTGCTGCCGCCCATCACCTGGCTGGAAACGCACATTTTACCGAGATGTATGCTATGGATTTCCCTAAAGGATCGATGTTGATGAGCCATATGGGCGAAGGAAACTGGAAAATCGCAAGAAGCGACAGAACCGTTCGACTTGCAAATCGCAAACTTGATATTGGAGGTCTTAATAACCCGCCAACACCAGTCTTTATGGCTGAACCGGGGCCTGCTACTATGGTATCCATTGTAGCTTTGGCGGGGGATCAATTCCGTCTGGTTGTCTCATATGGTGAAATACTTGAAACGAAAGAAGTGCCGTCTATTGAAATGCCATATTTTCATTTTAAACCGGAAAATGGCCTTCGAAAGACCAATGATGGATGGCTGAAAGCGGGCGGAACTCATCATCAGACGCTAAACCTGGGAGATCACCGCCGTAAATGGCGCATGCTTTCAGACATTCTGGGGATTGAATATGTTGAAGTATAAAGATCCAGTTGGTGCACTCGCTCTCACTTCTCTATATTGATATCCGAATGATGTAATCTTAGCTAAAATATGAATACAATGGCACATATATGGGTACATTAGCGACTCTTGACTGGGTTATTATCGGAGCATACTTCTTTTTGATTGGCTGGCTTGCATGGTGGGTCATCCGCCAAAAAACGGACACTTCTGCCGACTATTTCCTGGCTGGCCGGCATCTTGGCTTTTTAATTGTGGGTGCCTCTATCTTTTCATCCAACATTGGTTCCGAACACCTTGTAGGGCTTGCGGGATCGGGCGCTACAGACGGTGTAGCGATGGCACACTACGAATTGCATGCTTGGTGCCTGCTTGTTCTCGGGTGGGTGATGGTACCCTTTTTTATACGTTCAAAAGTTTTTACCATGCCTGAATTTCTTGAACGACGGTTCTCACCGCTGGCCCGTACCGTGTTATCAGGAATTTCGCTGGTTGCTTATGTTCTTACCAAAATTGCCGTAGGTATTTTTGCAGGGGGAATTGTATTCAGCGTGTTACTTCCCGAACTGAATTTTATGGGAATGAACAGTTTCTGGATTGGATCCATTCTTGTCATTCTGTTTACCGGAGCCTATACAGCACTTGGCGGGCTTAGAGCGGTAGCATACACGGAAGCGGTTCAAACCGTTGTTTTAATTTTCGGGTCGTTCCTGGTGTTGGTATACGGCCTTCAGGCTATTGGCGGTCTGAACCAGCTGGTTGAAATTGTCGGAGAAGATATGTTCAATCTCTGGAAGCCGATGGTTCCCGAAGGGATGGAATCAACCTGGGCTCCGGTGCTTGAAGAAGATCGTATGGCATGGTATTTCAACGACAATTATCCCTGGCTGGGAATGCTTTTTGCTGCTCCCGTTGTGGGCTTGTGGTACTGGACTACCGATCAATATATAGTACAGCGCGCACTGGGTGCCGAAAATATTACGGAAGCTCGGCGAGGATCAATCTTTGCCGCATTTCTTAAACTGCTACCGGTCTTTATCTTTATTATGCCAGGAATTATTGCATTCGCTCTCGCTGAATCCGGTGGAAATGCCATGCTTCAGGAGACGTTAATCAATGCTCAGGGCGAAATTATTACGCAAAATGCACAAGCGGCATTTCCTATGCTTGTCACAGAGGTTCTCCCTGTGGGTATCCGCGGTATAGTAGTAGCCGGACTGCTGGCTGCACTGATGAGTTCACTGGCCGGAGTATTTAACGCATCGTCAACTCTTTTCACGATGGACTTCTATCGCAAATACCGGCCCGATTCCTCAGAAGAACGGCTGGTTTGGATGGGGCGGATTGCAACCATTGTAATGGTAGTTATCGGTCTATTGTGGATTCCAGTCATCCAGGGAAGCCGTGGATTGTACGATTATCTGCAGGGGGTTCAGTCATACCTGGCTCCGCCGATATTTGTCGTCTTTTTCCTGGGAATCTTTTTCAAGCGTCTGAATAAGGAGGGATGCCTTTCTGCACTATTTGTCGGTTTTTTCCTCGGGTTGTTTCGCCTTGCCGTGGATACACCGGTCACTTTGATAGATGGATTTGAATACGCGAAAGGATCTTTCTTGTGGATTATCAGCAATACATTTTTCCAGTATTACAGCCTGTTTATTTTTCTTGTATCGGTTGCCGTGATGGTTGGCGTTAGCTACATGACTAAACCACCAGACTATAGTAAAATATCCGGCCTGACATTTGGTACACTTACGGATAAAGACCGTTCAGAGAACAGAAGCAGCTGGAACTGGCTTGATTCTTCAACCTCAGTATTGCTAATTGTGGTTATCATTATGATCTACCTGTTTTTCAGTTAAATACTTTATAACCTGAGTTCGATTCTCAATTAATGACATCAAAAGTCCCCTTTAGAATAGGGGGATTGAGGGCTGAGATCACCCATATAATTTCAAATAAGACCGATTTTTACACCTTAAATATTTGATTATATTTGATTTAAAATCGTGATGTTATTATTCAACAAAATTGCTTTTATACTTGTTTGAGCTTGTACAAATACTATAAAAACAGATTATATGGGTAATGTCAGGGGATTGAGGGGGGATGTTCAACAAATCAGTGGAAAAACCGATGAACACCCCTTTAAATCTTCCCTTTTTAGGGTAGACTTCGTACCGAATAAATGAAATTGATTAAGAATCGAACTCAGGATTATAGTTAAATCCTATAAAAACAAGTAAATATGAGAACTCCAATAATCGCTTCCTCTTTAGCAGGACTAATGGTTGCATTACTATTCACATCTTGCGGCGGAGAAGCACAATCCAGCGGTTCAGAATCAGGCACAAATGTTTCGGCAACAACTGCTGAGGCACTAATTTTCGGTGGGGGAGATCACCACGATTTCGAACGCTGGTTTAACGTAGAAGATTCAACAATTATAGCCGGTACAGGTGCCTCTGTTCAATATACTGATGATCCGGCTGAGGCTGTTTCAGAACTGGGGAATGTGGATCTGCTTGTGATGAATACAAACCAGGCGATTGATCACGAAGCATATCCTGATGCAATTATTGAGTTTGTGGAAGAGGGGAATGGTTTGATATTAATCCATGCAGCAACGTGGTTTATTTGGGATTGGCCCGATTACTTCAGCAATCTGATTGGAGGGGGTTCCAACAGTCACGGTCCGCTGGGTGAATTCGATGTTTATGTTAATGATTCAGATCATTCTGTAATGCAAAATGTTCCTTCAGAATTCTCAATAATTGATGAACTCTACAGGTTTCAACGGGATGATAGCGGGGCCGAAATGCATGTCCTGGCCACAGGTATAGAACCTGATTCAGGAGACGAATACCCGGTCGTTTGGGCAACGGAATACGGAAATGGCAAGGTTATTAATATCACACTTGGTCATGATGGTGATGCCCATACACATGAAGCATATATCTCAATTTTAGAAAATAGTGTTGGGTGGTTAACGCAGTAATCATTCAATTTGAGTACAGTTCGTAAATAATGATACCAAAAATAACTCCTGTCATTGGATACTGAATAAATAAAACAAAGTATTATTCGAACTTTGGTTTATAATGGAATGACTAATCGACTCAATTTCAGGCGTTTAATGTAAAATAATAGCGTTTTTAATTTGAACATTATTAAACGATACCATAGTTTTGATCAGTTTCTTAACAGAAAAAATGAAGTAAACCTCAACTAACCAACGAATTATATGAACAGAATTGAACAGGTGCGATCTCTCATATCCGAGCTGGAACCTGACATGGAAAAATTTTACGAGAAGGGCAACAAAGCTGCCGGTACAAGAGCCCGTAAAAAGTTACAGGAAATAAAGAAAGTAGCCCAGGAAATCCGTCTCGAAATTCAAGAAATGAAGAACAGCGGAAAGGTTTAGATTACAGTCTCTTATAAAAGCCTGGAACGTTTTTTAAAGGCCGCTCGCAAGGGCGGCTTTTTTCAAGAAATAAAAAAGTTTCTCTTTTTTTAAGTTCTCTCTTGACTTACGCTCCCACTTCACCTTATATTTGCAACCGCTCAAGACAACAGCACAAAAAGTGCTTAAAATTGAGTTAACTTATTGATCATTCTGGTAAATTTGTGGCAGAGTCCTGACCGCTGTCGG
>JAWLEH010000030.1:0-32002 GCA_041686215.1 Balneolaceae bacterium
CACGGCGCTTGTACGGGGCTATTGACATGTTGCCCCTGTCGGGGCAATGGGTTTCGCACAAGCGCGAAACCCATTGTAAAATGAGTCGCTCGAAGTTGAAATAGAAGTACTTTTCGAACGGATATAGTGCTATTGGTGAGCTTTTGTGCAATTCTGGGATGAGATTTCAAAAAAAGACACACCGGATCAATAAATCATTTATCATGACCCGTGGGATGACTTGTTCAGGGCACTCTGTGTTTGACATGTCGCGAACGAAACGTTTAGAAAATGAACGATTCCCACTGGCACGAAACAAACTTTAAAAGCGTTTGATGAATTGAAATAAACAGTGTGATCTATGAAACTTCTATTATTTTTACTAACAGCAATCTTTATTACAATGCCTGAAACTACAAATTCACAGTCAGCAACAACCGAAACTGCAACTTTTGGAGCCGGATGTTTTTGGTGTGTAGAAGCTATTTTTGAGCGGGTTAAGGGAGTACAGTCGGTTGAGTCGGGTTATGCAGGAGGCCATGTGAAAAACCCTACCTATGAGCAGGTTGTGCGCGGAGGCACCGGCCATGCGGAAGTTACTCGACTTACTTACAACCCTGAAGAAATCAGTTACGAGGAGCTTCTTGAGGTTTTCTGGCATACACACAATCCTACCACGCTAAACCGTCAGGGAAATGATGTGGGTCCCCAATATCGATCTGCTATTTTTTATCACAACGAAGAGCAGAAAGAAATTGCTGAAAAATCACTCAAAAAAACCGACGCATCCGACTTGTGGGACGACCCGATAGTTACCGAAGTTACGGAACTTCACAACTATAGTGTGGCCGAGAACTATCACCAAAACTACTACGAAAATAATTCCAATGCCGGGTATTGTTCTGTTGTAATTGCGCCAAAAATTGCGAAGTTTAAGAAAGATTTTCCGAACCTTTTGCAGGAGCGTGTAAATTAAACGATTGGTCGGTAAACTCTGTCAATCTTAATCTAATTCATAAAACATGCTTATACGATATCTGTTCTCATCACTATTGGTTTTATCTCTGTCGGTACTTTTTCATTCAACTACAAATGCCCAGGAAAGAACAACCGATCGGGTGTGGGCAAGTCCGAATGCCGGAGTAAGCCAGACCATTGGTCTCACACAAGTTTCATTAACATATGGCAGGCCAAGTGTAAACGATCGAACAATCTTCGGCGAACTGGTTCCTTTTAATGAGGTATGGAGAACCGGGGCCAATGAATCGACCGCGATAACCTTTTCTGATGATGTACGTGTAGAAGGTGAGCATGTACCTGCCGGTACATATTCCTTCTATACAATTCCCGGAGAGGATAACTGGACGATCATTATTAATAACAAACTCTCATGGGGAACTGAGTATGACAGTGGTGAAGATCTGCTTCGCGTTGATGCAGAGGCGGAGGAGAGCCATTTCATAGAACAGATGATGTTCTATTTTGAGAATATCTCAGAAGAAAGCGGCGACCTTGTATTACACTGGGCTGATACCAAAGTCAATATTGAAATTGAACCGGCTGCTGAGTAAAGACAGCCATTGTTTTTTGAAAAAAGGGCACGACTCACACGTCGTGCTTTTTTTAATTGTGCTATTATCATGGAAAAGAAGAAGGTGCACTAAGAAAACGTATAACCTTGTGTTCGCTTCAGCTCTAATATCTTTAACCCTCGTTTTCGGGAAGTTGATGTTTGCCCGGCTGTTTAAATTCTAAAATCAGCGACCGAAGCTCGGAAAGGCCGGTACCGGTTTCAGCTGAGACTGAAATAAGAGGTACTTCGATATTCATTTCTGATAAAACGGTTTTCACCTTTTTTTTGGATATGGCAAGTTTATTATTCGATAGTTTATCGGCCTTCGTCAGAATCACGGAAAAGGGCAACCCGTTAGAAGCCATCCAGAAAAAGAAATCTTCATCCAGCTGTGTTGGATTATGACGGGCATCTACAAGGTGGAGTATAAGCTGGAGTGTATCCCGGTGGAGCAGATATTTCTGAATATCCTTTCCCCAGCGCTCACGCTCTTTTTGGGGGACCTTCGCAAATCCAAATCCGGGCAAATCTACAAGATAGAAGGCATTATCAATCTTATAGTAGTTCATCTGCTGGGTTTTACCGGGCGTATTGCTGGTGCGGGCAAGCCGCCGTTTATTGGTAATCTTGTTGATAAGCGAGGATTTACCGACGTTTGATCTGCCGGCGAAACAGAATTCCGGAATTTCGGCAGGGGGACATTCACTCAGAGAGGGTGCACCGGTAATGAACGTTGCTTGTTTAAATGGCATGAGTATTTCTCAGATTAAATAGGTTACGGTAACCGGAAGCATTCGCTATACCAGTTCGTTTTCCTCTTTTTCCACATTGAAGTCTACCGGTACCGGGTAGTTGCCGGTAAAGCATGCCGTGCAGTAATTTAGTTTAGATTCGTTACTTTCTTTAACAGCATCCACCAGTCCATCTGCTGATAGGTAGCGCACGCTGTCTACACCAATCTCATTTGCAATTGCCTCAATGTTGCGGTCAAATTTATTGGCGATAAGCTCTTCGGGGCTTGGGAAATCCATACCATAAAAACAGGGGTGAGTGATGGGGGGAGAACTCACTAAAAAGTGGATTTCAAGCGGGTTGGCATCGCGTATCATTTCAACAAGATAGCGGGATGTGGTACCCCGAACGATCGAGTCATCAACTATAATGACCGACCGGTTTTCAATTACACCTTTCACCGTGTTAAATTTGGTGCGAACTTTTTGCTCTCTTGACTTTTGACCCGGAGAGATAAATGTACGCCCCACATAGTGATTTCGAATCAGTCCAATATCGTATTTGCAATCAAAGCCTGCTTTTTGGTTTTCATGTGCATACCCGATAGCCGCAGTATTACTTGAATCGGGTACAGATATGACGATAGGCTTTTTGTCTGTATCCGGATACAGAATGACATCGTTCAGCGGGTGTTCTTTGGCAAGATACTTTCCAAGATTTCTGCGGATTTTATCAACATTTTCACCGAATATCTTACTGTCGGGGCGCGAAAAGTAGACATATTCGAAAATACACTGGCTGCTTGAGGTGCCTTCCTTAGCCGGAAGATAGTAAGATGTTGGCTGCTGAAACTCTGTAGCTTCCCGGTCAATCACAACTACCTCGCCCGGCTCAACATCGCGAATAAATTCAGCACCTATAATATCGAACGCACAGGTTTCACTGGCAACGGTGTAAGAGCCATCAATTTTACCGAGGGCAAGAGGCCGGAAACCATTGGGATCACGCACAGCGATTAGTTTGTCGTCTGTGAGGATCACCAGGCAATACGCCCCTTCAATCTGCCGCAGGGCATCCAGAATCTGTTCAAGCTGAGTGTCTTCGGTGCTGTGAGAAATCAGGTGAAGAATGAGCTCTGTGTCGGAGGTGCTTTGGAAAAGGACTCCCTCTTCACGGAATTTACTTCGCAATTCCCTGGCATTTGTCAGGTTCCCGTTGTGGCCAATAGCCAGGTTCCCATTTTTATGGTGAACCCTGAAGGGCTGAATATTGGCCGGATTTTTAGAGGCTCCGGAGGTACTGTAGCGGTTGTGGCCAATGGCATTACGCCCTTTCAGTTCACGGCTAAAAATTTTCTGGTCATCAAAAACGGATAGCACAAGACCGAAGTCTTTATGCATCGGCATAACCTGTCGGTTTTTCTTCTCATCATAGTAGGATGTAACGATACCCGCCGATTCTTGTCCCCTGTGCTGGAGTGCGTGAAGCCCGTAGTAGGTGAGAAGAGCAGCATCGGGGTGGTTAAAGATCCCGAATATTCCACAATAATCGTGTGGTTTGTCAGACATATGTTCGTGATAGAAAGCTGAAGATTCAGTAAGAATAAAGATAGGGATTCTACAGGTAAATAAAAGAGACGCATACAGCAAATCTTACAGTTTGATTGTTCGGAACTTGTGCTATATAGCCCTCTTTTATGATTTAACCCGGATTACCAGAAATTACCAAAATCAATAACCTGTGCTGTAATCTGCAGGTTATTTCGATGAACTTCACTGCCTCTCTTCTTGCCGATTTATACCATTTTCGAAGTTGTAGCTGAAACAGAAAGGAGGTTCTATAAGGTTTTAACGCCTTGAAATGTAAAGAGCACCCATATCCCGAAAAATATTCTATCTCAGCCTATTGAAAACAGGCTGTTTACGGTAGTTTATACCGGAAGAGGTATGCAATAAATTCCTGCAGAGTTTTTATATTCACGTATGAATCGATCAATAATCATTACACGGCTTCAGCTCTTGTTCCGGTTTATCCTTGGGTTGCTGTTGCTCATTGCAGGGGTGCTGAAAGTACAGGATAATACGGCATTACTCGAAACAGTTGCCTATATCACCTGGATTCCAACCTGGGTACAGTCGTTTGGGATCGACTTTTTGCCCTGGATTGAAGTTACAGTAGGCGGGCTGATGATGAGCGGGCTTTTTAAAAAGGTTGTTTTACCTGCCGGGGCGTTGATCTATGCCGGTTTTTTTGTATTTGCGATCTATGGACTGGGCAGTGGTTTGGAGGGTGACTGCGGCTGCTTTGGTGATGTGGATGACTCCAACCTGTTAGCCATGGTGCTGGGGAGCACATTCGGATGGTCTATGATTGTAAGGAACGGGATTTTTGTCGCTATGGCAGGATTTCTTTTCATTACAACATCCAGCCGGACTGAAACGGAAAACGCGAAGAGCACCTGAATTTCAATGAGAAAGAGTATGGAAAAGTCATCGGCGGTTATAAAATCAGACGGATACACCTGGGAAGGAATAAAAAAGAAAGAGTATAAAACAGAGGGAACGAATTTTAAACAGATACACCGATATACGCTTTTAGGAGATGAATATCGTGATTTGAATACCCAGACACGCTATTTTGAAATTCAGCCGGGAGGGTATTCTTCACTTGAATCTCACCGGCACCCTCATTCAGTAGTGGTTATCCGCGGCAAAGGCGAGGTGATTCTGGATAATTCAATAACTGAACTAAAAACACACGACGTAGTATTTATTGCCCCGGAAACTATCCATCAGTTTCATGCAAGCAGTAAGGAACCGCTTGGTTTTATTTGTGTTGTTGATCGCTACAGGGACCGTCCCGTCATACCATCGGATGAAACGATTAGCCGTGTGATAACAGATGAAAAAATATTGAAGAAAATTCAGAAATAGTGTTGAAATGAATAGTCAAAACGCATTATCTTCAGAGTCTTGATTGGCAATGATATAAGCCAACTTATTAATTAGCGGGAATAGCTCAGTGGTAGAGCATCTCGTTGCCAACGAGAAGGTCGCCGGTTCAAATCCGGTTTCCCGCTCATTAAAAAGCCTGTTACTTAATTGTGACGGGCTTTTTTATTTCTCTCCGGTATCAATGAAGTCAACCTCAGGATTTCGACAAAAGATGACCAATCTTTACCCCTTCCATTGTGGATGGGCGTCCTTACACCAATATTCCAGAATTAGTGCAGCATTACCCAGCCGTAACGAGATAGTCCCGAAACTCTTTTGCTGCCTCTAATAGGCCTTCAGGGTGCTGGTATAAGCTCCCGCCAATCAAAAAAATAGTGTCATTTCCATACGATTTTACGAGGGCAGGTATGGTGTCGCGGCTGATGCCACCTCCCGGTACGGGAAAAGCCCGGCCGATACCCGGATGATCCGTCCGGCACATTCGGTTGATTTCCAGGCAGGTGTCTGTTGAAAAAGAGAAGCGTCCGCCTGCGTTTGGATAGATAACGGCATCAGCTCCGAGTGCCTTCCAGAAATATCCATAGTAGAATTCAGGAGTGAATCCCGAGTTACGATTTATGGTATAGGGCCCGGAAAAAGCAGGATGTGCAATAACAGGAACATTTGGAAATGCCGCAGAAACGCGAGCAAGTTCGGCTAATCCCGTAATCTGTGGTGCAATGAGAAATCCATCTGCCCCGTTTTCGAAGGCAAACTCTGCACGCTTCATCAGGGTTGATGAATCAGCCGTAATATTTGGAACATACAGCGATCGTTTTCCTGATTCCCTGCTTCCTTTCTGAACGGCTCGGACACATTTCTCTACCCGGTCCTTAAATACCGACATAGGCTGATTTGCAAGCCCGTGATCATCCTTGATGATATCAATACCGCCGGCTGAAAAGAGGTACGCTGTATTTGCAAGATAGTTTGAGGTGGCCCCCATTGGTTTCAAAGCGGTACAGCTCAGCGGCCGTTTTGTTGCACCCATCCGTTTTCGAATTCCCTCTAACCCCATTTTAGGGCCTGGAAATAGCGGGAGTAGCTTACCGGGATTCACTGACGTAATGCGTATCCCGGGTTTCAGTGAAATATTGCCGAACAACACATTGATGAACTGTGTGATTTCACCGCCTGCAACTTCGCAAGGATAGGTTATTGTACAGTTCCAAGTGCCGTTTTCCATTTCTTGAAGCGGGGAAACACGACCGGTGTAAGATTTCAGGCTATCAGGGATTGCATCCTCCGGAAGCTCGGCGGTTTGCTCAAGTGATATATTCCGGGCAATTAACATAGCTTCATCCTGCCCGTTTGCGGAAAACGTATAGGTGATGCTGAATGAATCTCCGATAGTCATCGGCTCCAGGCTATCGAATGATGGTTTCTGTACGGCCGGGCCCGGTGGAAATAATGGAACAGCGGCTGCCGGTATACTCTTCAATAAAGGCGATGTACGACTTTGCATTCTCCGGAAGCTCGTTGAATGAGTGAGCCTCTCTGCAGGAGGTTTTCCAGCCGGAAAGCGTTTCGTATATGGGTTCAACGTTCTCAAGAGCCCCGGTTTCAACCGGGTATACGCGCGTGAGTTCACCATCAATCTTATAGGCAGTACAAACCTTGATCTGGTCAAAATCATCCAGCACATCCATTTTGGTGAGTGCCAGCTGATCCATTCCATTCAGGTCTACAGCATATTTGAGAGCCACAAGATCAAGCCAGCCGCAGCGGCGTGGGCGCCCGGTTGTTGCACCAAATTCAGCTCCGTTTTCACGTAATTTCTCGCCGGTTCCATCGTGTAATTCAGTAGGATAGGGCCCGTTGCCTACCCGGGTAGAGTATGCTTTGGTGATGCCAATTGCGTGATCGATCGCTGTTGGCGGTACACCGCTACCCACACATGCGCCGCCAGCAGTTGGAGATGAAGAAGTGACAAACGGATAGGTTCCGTGATCAATATCCAGCAGGCTGCCTTGTGCACCTTCCAGTAAAATATTTTTGCCGCCGGCCAGTGCCTGATGAAGCATCGACGAAGTGTTGCAGATATATGGGGCGAGATCCCGGGAAGCATCTTTCAATTTCGTTAATATCTCTTCCGGGTCAATTTCGGGTTCGTTATACACGTGGCGCAGGGCTTTGTTGATCTCACCTACGTTTGCTTTCACCTGGTTTTTCAGGTGCTCCGGGTTCAGCAGGTCACCCATTCTGATCCCGACACGGGCAACTTTACTGACGTACGCAGGGCCAATTCCGCGCCCGGTAGTTCCGATGGCATCATCACCACGGCTTTTCTCGCGGACCTGGTCCAATATTTTATGATAGGGCAGAATTACATGTGCTGAGCTGCTGATGAAGAACCGATCATTCAGGTCAATTCCTATCGTTTCTACTTCATGAATCTCATCCAGTAGCGCAAAAGGGTCTACAACCACACCATTTCCGATAATGCAGGATGCATCCCCGTTAAATATTCCGGAAGGGATTAAGTGTAAAACTACCTGCTGATCATCAAACTTGATGGTGTGACCTGCGTTTGCACCACCCTGATACCGAACTACAAAGTCTGCACCTTTGCTTAGATGGTCTACTATTTTTCCTTTTCCCTCATCACCCCACTGGGCACCAATAATTATTTGTACTGACATAGGCCAAAAAAAAGGAGGTGCAGATACACCTCCTTAATCATTTAATAACGTTTGCGATTATTGTTGGCGAAAAGCTTATTTGGAATCATTGTAGGATTCCACTGCTTCATCAAGCGATTTGTAGTGCTTAAACACGGTAATCAGCTTGGTTACGATCAGCAGGCTTTCAATCTTGTCACCTGCGTTGCAGATTCTCAAATCACCACCTGCTTTACGCATGGTTGTTAAACCGCCAATGAGCATTCCAAGGCCGGAAGAGTTCATGAATTTCACTTTTGAAAGGTCAATGATTACGTTCTTTTTATCTTCCTCTATCAGCTCGTGAAGCTTTTCATTTAAGCTAACGGCATCGGGACCGCCCATCACATTGCCCTTAAATGCGATAACTACGCAATTATACTTTTCTGATACATTAAAACCCATGATGCAATCCGTTTAAAATTAATAAGTTATTTTGATTTTGCTTCGATAGCCCGCTGCTGGAGTTCAACAACGAATGAGCTGGCTACAAACAGTGAGCTGTATGTTCCTAAAATCACGCCAATGACAAGGGCAAAAGCGAAACCTTTAAGTACCTCTCCGCCGAATATAAACAGCACGCTCACCACAAACAAGGTGGTAACAGAAGTGATTACCGTACGGCTGAGCGTATCATTAAGGCTCTTGTTAATCATATCTTTGAATTCCATGGTTTTGTAAATCAATGAATTCTCCCGTATCCGGTCGAAAACTACCACGGTATCGTTCAGGGAATACCCCACGATGGTAAGAAATGCCGCAATCAAAGCCTGGTCAATCGTAACATTGAAATTTACGAGAGGTTCAATAATTGTGAATATTCCTAATACAATCACCACATCATGAATCAAAGCGGCAACGGCTCCTGCAGAAAAATACCACCCTTTAAAACGAATGAGTATGTAGATGAATACCACAGCTACTGCAAAGAGGATGGAGTTTAGGGCTGCTATTTTGAGATCTTCAGCAAAACGCGGGCCTACAATATCTGTTTTGATAACCGTTACAGGATTATCAGGATACAGTTCATTGAGGTTGCTTAGGATTGTATTCTGAACGTCAGAAATATCTCCTTCAGCATCTGTACGAATGAGTATTTCACTACTTGATCCGAAGAGTTTTAATTCGGGAGTTCCCCCCAGGGGTTCGGTGAGTTGAGTTCTTATTTCAGCCACCTCCACATCATTCTCGAAGTCGAAGACAAATTCTTTTCCGCCTCTGAAATCGATGCCATAATTCAGGCCCATCGTAAGTACGGCCAGGATGGAACCAATGAATAAAAACCCGGAGACCACATACATGATCTTCTGAGCTTTTATAAAATCGTATGTTGGTGATTCAAACCATTTCATAATAAATACCTTTGTTTAAATTGAAAATTTTTTGGTGTTCAGCTTATCCAAAACTTACGGAAGATGTTTTTTCGCGGGTGAGGTAGTCCACAACCACACGTGTAATAACAATCGCGCTGAAGAGGGACGAAGCAATACCCGCCATAAGCGTGATCGCGAAGCCTTTGATCGGCCCCACTCCAAAGCTGAACAGTATCACACCAACAAAGAATGTGGTTACGTTGGCATCAATAATGGCACTCATGGCGTTCGAGTACCCGTTGTCGATGGCTGCCCGCAGTGTTTTACCTGCCCTGAGTTCTTCACGGATCCTGTCGAAAATGAGCACGTTGGCATCAACCGCCATACCAATGGTTAACACAATACCGGCAATACCCGGCAGTGTGAGCGTGGCATTAAACGCCGCCAGGATCCCAAGAATGAAAATTATATTAATAATAAGGGCAAGGTCTGCAATTCCTCCGCCGGCATGGTAGTAGGCAATCATAAAGATGGCTACAGCAACTAATCCAAATAGTACGGAATAGAACCCTGCCTGGATAGATTCGGCTCCAAGTGAGGCGCCAACGGTTCGTTCTTCAATAATATCGAGCGGTGCGGGCAAGGCACCTGAAAGGAGAATGTTCACAAGGTCTTCTGCCTCAGTCACACCACCAAGCCCGGTAATAGACGAACGGCCGTTATTAATTTTGCTGATTACATTAGGATAGGAGTACACATATCCGTCAAGTACAATGGCAACCGGGCGGCCAATATTTGCACCTGTAATGCGGGACCAGCGCCGGGCCCCGTCGGAATCCATTGTCATGGATACTTCGGCTGCATTGGTATTTGGATCAAATGATACCTCGGCCTCTGAAATTACGTCACCGGTCATTTCAACCTGAGAGCGGACCGGAATCAATTCAAACAGTTCAAGTCCCTGGTCGGTAGCAAATGGCTGTGCACCCCACATTAGCCGGGCGTTGCGGGGCATCATGTCCTGAACCTCTTCCTGAAAAAGCAGCTGGTTCACCTGGGCGGTATCCTGTCCGGCCGCATATCCAAATACATACTCACTGCGTCCGTTTGGATTAAATACCTCGAGTAGTGGATTTTCGCTTCCGTTGTCTGCTTCTTCTTCATCTTCGCTTCTGTCGAAGTACGAGATGATCTGCTGCTTGGCATTGTTCATGTCATCAGCGTTCGGGGTCAGGCGAAACTCAAGTCTTGCTGTGCCGCGTAACAGATCACGTACACGTTCCTCGTCGTCAACTCCGGGTAGTTCCACAACCAGACGGCTGTTACCCTGTTGCAGTATGGAAGGCTCAGTTACACCAAAACGGTCAACTCTCGATCGGACAATCTCCATAGCTCGTTCGACGGCACTACTGACCTGACCTGTGAGATACTCTTCAACCTCCTCGTTGGTAGAGCGGCGGGTTATATTTTCTGAATCGGAGCGATAGTACCGGCTCAGCATCGCATTGGAGTCACGGCTTTCAAATTCTTCTACAAATTCGGAGATGAAATTTGTGCGGTTTTCAACAGACTGGTTTTGAGCCACATCAATGATCTCCTCCAGCTCATCGTCGGCAAGATCTCCGGCAAGCTCAAGCACAAGTTGATCTATACCGATTTCCAGTGTTACGTACATGCCTCCCTGGAGGTCAAGCCCGAGGGAGAGTGAATTTGTCTGAAGGTTTTGCAGACGTTCCCTGTTTTCGTCAAGGTAGGTAATGCGTTCAGCCTCAGGCAGGTTGTCGATGTGTCTCTGCTCGAGGTTCCATTGAATTGTAGGAAACAAATACCAGATCGTCATACCCAGGAACAGGACGATCATTCCAATCTTAAATCCGTTATTTTGTTTGTTCATAGCGTTCGTGTAATAATAGTTTTGATATAAAATTACGTATACGGGCATACTTCACCCGTAAGTTGAGAAATAGAAAAGTGAAGAATGAAAAAATCTAAGGAGCGTTAATACTGATTCCGCTGGCGGGCGGGGAGAGAGGTATACCTGGCAGAAATTCAGGCGTAAATATGCCGGAAAATGATTTTTGAAGGTAGATTTTGACCGTCACTGTAATAGTACCCGCAAATGGTTGTAACTGCGTCACTGATTTTTGCAGGGGATGTACCGTTTCGGGTACAACAGCATTTGCAGTACTTTGCTGGTGCTTAAACGTGTTCCACTGTCCAATCAGCCAGTTTAACACAACCTGGTCCCGGTCTTGTTGCTGGCCGGATGAAAAGGGTGAAATGTCAAATGTGTCTTTATAATCGGCAATTAGCCTGGAAGCATCCTGAACGAGTAAAAAGAAATTTGGGGCTTCCGATGAGAGCTGGCTGATACGCTTCTTGAGATCCGAAACCTGCTCATAATCACCGTCTGCAGCAACCACTTTTTGGTTCAGCCACTGGGTAAAGGCGGTTTTCTGCACATCACTAAAGAAGGGCACGGATAAATGAGCCGCAAATCCTGTGAAGAGGAGTGCAATAACCGCGGTACGGCAGATATGTGTGAATCTTGAGTTCATCAGTCCAGTAAAATAGGTAGTTTACCAAGTGCAGGCAAACGAATATTTATTCAAACCTATTTTTGAGTCTACTCCGAAAAGTCATACGTTCTGAAAATTAGCAGCACAAGCTTAAATAATTTAGACATTTAACCCCTCTCTATTAGTTAGAGAGGGGTGCAGGGTGAGTTCGGAGGACAAATCCTAAATTGTTTAAGCTTGTAACAGGCATCAGTTCTTTATCTGACTTTTCGGAGTGGACTCATTTTTGTTTTGCAAGCTTTAACTCCCGTTCGAACTCTTGTTTTAAATAACGGCCTGTATAACTCGATTCAATTTCCGAAACCTGTTCGGGAGTTCCCTGCGCAATAATCTCTCCGCCACCGTCTCCGCCTTCCGGTCCGAGGTCTATCACCCAGTCCGCTGCTTTAATCAGGTCCAGGTTGTGTTCAATAACGATCACAGTATTTCCTTTTTCCACCAGTTTTTGGATCACGTCCACAAGCATACGCACATCCTGGAAATGAAGGCCGGTGGTAGGCTCATCCATTATGTATACGGTATCGCCCGTGCCAATTTTGGAAAGCTCGCGGGAGAGTTTGATTCGCTGTGCTTCTCCGCCACTTACAGTGGTACTCGACTGGCCCAGTGTCAGGTATCCAAGCCCTACCGAGTTAAGCGTTTTTAGTTTTCGCTTGATTGAAGGTACGGAATCAAAAAATTCTGCGGCCTCACTGACGGGCATCTGCAGTACATCGGATATGTTTTTTCCTTTGTAGTGAATTTCAAGCGTTTCACGATTGTATCGTTTACCATTGCACACCTCGCAATCCACATACACATCAGGCAGGAAATTCATCTCAATTTTTCGCACTCCATCTCCCTTACAGGTCTCGCATCGTCCGCCTTTCACGTTAAACGAAAACCGGCCCTGGTCGTACCCCCTGATTTTGGATTCGGGTAATTCTGCGAAAAGCGATCGGATGTGGTCAAAAACCTTGGTGTACGTTCCGGGGTTAGAGCGGGGGGTTCGTCCGATTGGGCTCTGATCGATAGAGATCACTTTATCAACGTGCTTTAATCCTTCAATATCCCGATAGGGCAGCGGTGCTGCTTTTGAGTTGTAAAACGTATTCGAGAGAATGGGAACGAGCGTTTGATTGATTAGCGAACTCTTTCCGCTGCCGCTCACACCCGTGATACAAATAAATTTACCGAGTGGAACATCAAGATCCACTTCCCGGAGATTGTGGCCTGATGCACCCTTGAGTTGAAGGCTTTCTCCGCTTCCCTTCCTCCGGTTTTGAGGATACGGGATGGACTCTTCATCACGCAGAAAGCGGGTCGTAAGTGCATCTCCATCCAGTTCGTCCGGAGCTCCTTCGGTTACGATGTATCCCCCCTCGGTGCCCGCGCCCGGGCCAAGGTCCACGACATAATCTGCGTGTTCGATCGTTTCGCGGTCGTGCTCCACAACAATCACGGAGTTCCCGAGGTCGCGCAGTGTTTCAAGAGATTGTATCAGTTTTATATTATCACGCTGGTGCAATCCGATGCTGGGTTCATCAAGTATGTAGAGAACACCAACAAGCTGGGTGCCAATTTGTGTCGCAAGGCGTATTCGCTGTGCTTCCCCACCGCTTAAAGTTTGTGCTTCGCGATTCAGTGTAAGATAGTCGAGCCCTACATTTAACAGGAAATCGATCCGGTCGATCACCTCTTTTAGCACCTGCTGGCCAATTTTTCGCTGCCGCTCGGTTAACTTCAGGTTTCCAATGGTGGTGCGCAGCGACCGAATGTCCTGTTCCACCAAATCCTGGAGGGTATGCCCGTCAATTTTGTAGGAGAGTGCTTCCTTTTTGAGGCGTCCGCCACCACATGAGCTGCAGGGTACTTTACTTAAATAGGCTTTTGCTTTGTCCCGCTGCTTATTGGATTTGCTATCATTGTACTGATCATTAATAATTGACCGGATCCCTGCAAATTTGTGCTTATAAGTGACGTTACTGTTTTTAAAATCGTAACTGACATCAAACTTTTGATCGCCTGCACCATCAAAAAGAATATCCATTGCTTCTTTAGGGAAATCCTTTAAAGGTGTATCAAAATCCAGGTTGAGGGATTCCAGAACGGCTTTTATTTGTTTGAAGATAAAAATGTCGCGGGGTTTGCCGAAGAATCGTAACCCACCGTCGTTGATCGATTCGTCGGGGTTGGGGATTACCAATTCACGGCTCACATCATACCGGTATCCAAGCCCGTTGCATTTTTTACACGCGCCGTAAGGTGAGTTAAATGAGAAAAGGTTGGGAGCCGGGTCTTCATAAGCGAGTCCGCTCTCCGGATCATACAGGTTTTTCGAAAAAACTCTGTCGCGTATACCGTCCGCTTCCTGGATACCGAGAATCAGGTTGCCGTCGGCCATTTGCAGGGCCATGTGTACACTTTCAGAAATTCTTTTTTCACTTTTTGGGCTTATTACAAATCGGTCTACAACCACTTCTATGTTGTGGGTTTTGTAGCGGTCGAGCTTTATTTCTCCTTCCAGGTCAATGAGTTCTCCGTCAACCCGGGCTTTGACAAATCCCTGTTTTTGCATTTGTTCGAATAGCTCCCTGTAGTGGCCTTTCCGGCCTCGCACGACCGGGGCAAGACAATAGGCCTTGGTTCCTTTACCCACCTCCATAATAGCCTGCACAATTTGATCGGAGGTTTGTTTCTCCATTTTGTTCCCGGATTTATACGAATAGGGCACCGCTACGCGAGCATAGAGCAGGCGAAGGAAATCGTAAATTTCGGTGACAGTTCCAACAGTAGATCGAGGATTGCGGTTGGTGGTTTTCTGGTCGATGGAAATTACGGGTGACAGGCCGTCAATAAAATCAACGTCCGGGCGTTCCATCATGCCCATGAACTGCCGGGCATACGCTGAGAGAGATTCCAGGAACCGGCGCTGCCCTTCGGCGTAGATGGTATCAAATGCGAGAGAAGATTTTCCTGAGCCGGAAAGGCCGGTAAATACCACAAGCTTTTCGCGGGGAATGTTGATGTCAAAATTCTTGAGGTTATGTTCCCTCGCGCCGCGGATGATAATATCTGTATGCAAAATGGGTGTGATTATACGTTGATTTGACAGCCTTTTAAGATACAAAAACTGTAACGTAAACACATGTCCCAAGAGTTCGTTAAATCCCGGAAGGAAAACCTAAATTATTTAAGCGGTGTTCGATGAATTTTAGCTTTTTGGACAGCCTCACTTTTATGACTCCAAGAAAGCACATTATTAATCGAATTGAGGTTCTGCATGTACTCTATTCCGGGTTCAAAATAAAACCCGGGCTTGGGTATGAGTATTTGTGGATCAATTCGTATATTTGAGGCTATTTTTAATTTTATACTCAAAAGCCACTCATGAGCACCCAGCCAAAAACCGTGAATCCCATTCCCTCTTCTCCATCTGCATCCGAACAAGAATGGCATCCACTGTCGTGGAACAATAAACCCATTAATCAGCTTCCGCCATACCCGAATACCGAAGAGCTGCAGCTAAGATTCCGCGAGCTGCAGGATTTACCACCGTTAATTACGTCCTGGGAAATTGAATCACTGAAAGAAAAGCTGGCGGACGTTTCGAATGGGAATGGATTTTTGCTGCAGGGAGGGGATTGTGCCGAAACGTTCGAAGGTTGTAAGTCTCCCAAAATTGTAAATCTGCTTAAGGTAATGCTCCAAATGAGCTTTATTCTTGTTCACGAGATGGGTGCACCAGTAGTACGTGTAGGACGCATTGCGGGGCAGTTTGCTAAACCGCGTTCGAAAGATTATGAAGAGGTTGACGGGGTGAAAATGCTCAACTACAGGGGAGATCTGATTAACAGTTACAAACCAAATGCGGAAGCACGCAAGCCGGATCCATCACGAATGTTGGAGGCCTATAATAAGTCTGCACTGACGCTCAACTTCCTTCGCGCTCTTACGGACGAAGGGTTTGCAGATCTGCAGCATCCCGAGCAGTGGGAACTTGATTTTATGAAGAATAACGAATATTACAAAGATTACGAGGCGATGGTTAACTCCATCCATAAAGCCATCAACTTTATGGAAACTATCACACCCAATGTTTTTACGACACTTCATAAAATTGACCTGTATACGTCGCATGAAGCGCTGAACCTCTATTATGATTCAGCACAAACCCGAAAAGTACCGCGGAAGGCCGGCTGGTTTAACCTGAGCGGTCACATGGTGTGGCTCGGCAACCGTACCAAACAGCTTGATGGTGCCCATGTAGAATACCTGAAAGGGATTAAAAACCCGGTTGGAATTAAGGTGGGTCCGCCGTTTGACCTTGAAGAATCACTGAAGCTGATAGAAACCATCAATCCAACTCATGAAGCCGGTAAAATTGTACTGATTACCCGAATGGGTGTTGATAATGTTGAAAAACATCTGCCTGAATTCATTCGGGCGGTTAAGCAGGAAGGCCACCCGGTTGTATGGAGTTGTGACCCGATGCACGGAAATACATTTTCAACCGATAATAGTGTTAAAACCCGCAGCTTTGATGATATTCTGAACGAGATCCGGTCTACGTTTGCGGTACACCGTGCGGAAGGCAGCTATCTTGGAGGAGTTCACCTTGAAATGACCGGAGACAATGTTACTGAATGCGTTGGCGGGGCAAACGGCCTGAATGAAGAGGGCCTTGACCATAACTATGAAACGTACTGCGACCCGCGCCTGAACTACGAGCAGAGTCTTGAAATGGCATTTCTTGTAGCCCGGGAATGGAATAAAAGCTATGGAAAATAACAGGTCAGGCGTTTCTAATCCTAACTTTTACTGATATCGAAAAGGCAGGGAAAGTAAATTTCTCTGCCTTTTTTTGTGCACCCGCCATTATCCCTACCCTCACAGTCATTTTTACAGTTCGGGCAAGTCATTGCGTCTTCTGTATAATGACAGGCTGAACTATACGTTAATATAACTGTAAGTCCTTCATGAAATGCCTGTATGAAGTGGCAGAGATATGACATGTTTTATAGCTGGCATACGGATTGCAATCATAACAGCAAACAATATTTAACTATAATGGAGGATCCGTTATGACACTTATTAAATATAGCAGACCGGCACGAAGCGCAAGTGGACGCCAGTTTTCTGATATCATGGATGAATTTTTTAATGATGCAATTGCAAATCAAACCTCAACATTCACTCCGAATATCAATATTTCCGAAACAGATGATATCGTAAGTATTGAGGTAGATATTCCCGGAATGAAAAAAGAGGATATTCAACTTGATATAGAAAATGGTGCGCTGACCGTTAGAGGCGAGCGAAAAAACAAGCGTGAAGAAGATGGGCGCACATTTCACAGAGTGGAAACGCAGTATGGAACATTTGAACGTTCGTTTCAACTTCCTGATCACGTTGATGAGGAAAGTGTGGAAGCAACGTACAACGACGGTATTCTGCAAATTGACATGAAGAAAAAAGAAGAAAAACTCCGAAAACAGATAGCGATTAAATAACGCTTATTGTTCTCACACGAGAGCAGGTTAGTTAGTTGCCGGGGCCGTATTGATCTATGGCCTCGGCCTTTTTACAACTCTGTACACAATAGTAACATGAGTTCGATTTAAAAATAGTGTTAGCAATCCAAAAAAGGCATTATCTCGCACTTTCCCGAGGGATCCCTGCGGGGGTTGCGTGATCTACTGTTATTATCAAAGGCATGACATAATTGTTGATGAATTAACGTAACTAACGCCCTTTTTCGACTGCTTTTGGTCGTATTTGACAAATATAAGAATCGAACTCAGGTTAGTAGCAAAGCTTTAGGGAGTTATGGATCAATTTGTGAAAAATAGAATATAATTCTTTGCGTTACAGGCATCTTAAGCATTTGAAATAATCAAAATACTACATCATAACCTGACAAAACTTATGGATCGATTCACGAAAAGCATCATCGCTGCAATTGCTGTTATCTCTCTATTTCTTGGAATGAAATATGCGGTAGAGGACGATACAAGCTCTCCCACTCAATACACTGTACCTTCAGACCAAAACAGCGTTTCTGAAAAAGCTGAAGACATTCCAATTCGGACACTGGCTGATTTTAACAATGCTATTGTGAACATTGCCGAGCGCACAAATCCGGCTGTTGTAACTATCACCACGGAACGAACCGTTCGGGAACAGGTGCGTTCTCCATTCGACTTCTTTTTTAATGAACCGGGGAACCAACAGGAGCGTGAACGCCGCGTGAACGGGCTTGGCTCAGGTGTAATCGTGGATGCAGATAACGGATACATTATAACGAATAATCATGTTATCGAAGAAGCTGATGAGATTAATATCCGGTTATTCAATGGAGATGAATATGATGCTGAAATTGTTGGAACAGACCCCGGCAGTGATGTGGCCGTTTTAAGCGTAGATGTAGACGAATTACAGTCAATCCCCCTTGGGGACAGCGAGAGTATCCGCGTAGGTGAAATGGTACTGGCTATTGGTAGTCCATTGGGCGAAGAGTTTGCCCATACGGTATCCCAGGGTATTGTTAGCGCAAGCGGCAGATCCTATCTTGGGCTCAATCAGTTTGAAAATTATATACAAACCGATGCGGCTATCAATCCCGGTAATTCAGGCGGTGCGCTTATCAACCTTGATGGTGAACTGGTGGGTATCAATACGGCAATTGCCAGCCGGAGCGGAGGAAGTCAGGGAATTGGATTTGCTATTCCTATAAATATGGTGGAAAATGTGATGGAATCTCTCATCGAAAATGGGAAAGTAGCCCGCGGTTATCTTGGTATACAGATGGGGGGAGAAGTAGACCGAACGATGGCCCGCGCACTTGGCATGAATTCTCCGCGAGGGTTCATTATCGGTGAAGTGGAAAATGGCGGTCCGGCAGATGAGGCCGGTCTTAAATCCGGTGATGTTGTTGTAGAAATGGATGGCGAACCAATCCGAAACTTTTATGATTTCAGAATCGCAGTTGCAAATTCTGCTCCCGGAACAGAAATAGAATTGGGCATTTTCAGAGACGGTGAAGAGATGTCGGTTGAAGTGACTCTTGGAGAGCTTGATGCTGATGAAATTGCCGGATTAGACACTGAAACAGAAGATGAGCTTAAAGAACAACTCGGGTTTGAGGTAAGTGATTTGACCGAGAATATTCGTCAGCAGCTCAGACTCAATGAGGACGTAAATGGCGTGGTAGTCGCAGAAATCGAGCAATCCAGCCGTGCCTATCGTCAGGGTCTGCGCCAGGGTGATGTAATTACCCAGGTGGGTAACCAGGTGATAGAGAATGAAAATCAGTTCTACAACCTGATGAATACACATGTTGAATCGGGGAATGAAGCATTACTCCTCAGGATTTTCCGGCAGGGACGCAATATGTTTGTTGCTTTTGAGTTGTAATAAAAAATTGTTTTGGTTGAGGTTAAAAGCTGGCATCCGGATTGGATGCCAGCTTTTTTTATTTGCCAATATTTCCCCGGAAGAGCTTCTGGCATTACTTTTGCACTTATAACATGTAAAAGCAAACACGGAAGAGTATGGAGTATAAAGATTACTATAAAATATTGGGAGTCAATAAGTCTGCTACACAGCAGGAAATAAAAAAAGCATATCGTAAAAAGGCTGCGAAATTCCATCCGGATAAAAATCCTGATGATCCCGGGGCAGAGAAAAAATTCAAAGAGGTCGGCGAGGCATATGAAGTGCTGAAGGATCCTGAAAAACGAAAGCTTTATGATCAGGCCGGGTCCGACTGGAAACGATATCAGAGAGCAAATGAACAGAGCGGCGGCGGGTTTGACTGGTCGGAATATGCCAGGCAGCAACAAAAAGGTGGCGGTTCCCGCCAGTATCGTACACGTGTAAACATGAACGACATTTTTGAGGATCATGCAACCGGCAGAGCAGGTGCGGGACAACAGGGCGGTGGAAGTCCTTTCTCAAGCTTTTTTGAAACGCTGTTTGGCGGAGGTTTTCAACAGCAGCAACAGCACACCAGCCAGGGCAGACAGCCGCGCCAGGGTGAGGACACAGCAGCTAATGTTACAATACCCCTGAAAGATCTGTTTACGGATACATCCAAAACTTTTCGGATTAACGGAGACCGTGTAAAGGTAAAGATTCCCGCAGGTATTGAAGACGGAAAAAAACTTAAGCTGAAAGGTCGTGGCAACAAATCCGGTTTTGGTGGAAGAGGCGATCTTTATCTTAAAATTAATGTAGATGTACCCAAAGGTTTTGAGCGCAAAGGAAAAGATGTTTACCAGGATGTGGATATAGATCTTTATACGGCTCTTTTGGGGGGTAGTGTTGTCGTAAATACGTTAAATGGAAAAGTGAAGCTAACAATACCGGAAGGAACTGAAAACGGTAAATTATTCAAGTTTAGCGGACGCGGGCTGCCCGGGATGAACGGAAGCAGTTCGAAAGGAAATTACTATGTGCGATGTAATGTGAATCTGCCTCAAAACCTTTCATCAAAGGAAAAAAAGTTAATACGCGAGCTTGCTGAACTACGAAAAAACTGATGCAGTGTTATTGAAGAATCACTTAGGTCACCACACCACAGAGAAATGCCAATACCATTGCTACCGTAAAATTTGATTGCGGGTGTGGCATATCACTGTAAATATTTGAATCTTTGCTGCCTATCATAATTTTTCAATCAATCCATATCTACATGAAACTTGTCTCCCTGGTAATAACTGCACTTCTGATTCTGAGCGCCTTTTCAGCAGCTGATCACACCAACTCTGAGCAGAACCGATGGGGGCAAATAGGACACTATGTGACCGGCCATGTAGCCGAAAATCATATCACAGAAAAGACTGCGGCGGAAATTGAGCGCGTGATTGGAAAAGAAACACTGGCAGAAGCTTCCGTTTGGATGGATGATATCCGATCAGACAGTGAATACGACTATACCAATACATGGCACTGGGTGACGATTCCCGATGGCATGCGATACGAAGATACGGAAAAGAATCCCGACGGGGATCTCCTCGGTCATCTTGAAAGTATGATAGAAGAGCTGAAAGAAGGTGGACTCACAGAAAAAGAAGAGCACGACAAGCTGAAAATGGTTATTCATATGGTGGGTGATATTCACCAGCCACTACATGTTGGAACCGGAAATGATATGGGCGGGAACCAGGTTCGTGTTCAGTGGATGGGTGATAACAGTAACCTGCACCGGGTATGGGACAGCGACATGATTAACTCCCGGCAAATGAGCTATACTGAATTAGCGCTGAATATTGATGTTGCTGCTGAAAACCAGGTTAGAGAGTGGCAGCAGGCAAGCGTACGCGACTGGGCATATGAGTCTATGGAGCTGCGTGATACGGTCTATGATTTGCCGGATGATAACCGGCTGGGATACGAGTATCGTTATGAAAACTACCATATTGTGAAAGAACGGCTGGTTCAGGCCGGCGTACGCCTTGCCGGTGTGTTAAACGACATTTACGATTCCAGCACCCGGTAGACAAGACAACTTTCCAAAAGTTGCGTTCTGTTCTTTACAAGTCTTGCAGCACCTCTTTATGCAGGCTCAGGGCCTCCTGGCTAAAAAGCACAAAATGTATGCTTTGGACATTTGTAAGGCCGGGAGCTGTTTCCTGAATTGTTTTGAACGCAATTTCCGCTGCAGCACGCATCGGATAACCAAATGCTCCGGTAGAGATGGCCGGAAAAGCAATCACCTCTGCTTCGTGTTCATTTGCAAGCTTTAACGCATTTCTATAGCAGTTGGCGAGTAATGTATCCGCCGGATTGTCTCTGCCATATACAGGCCCCAGACAGTGAATAACGTATTCGTTCGGAAGATTTGGTGCCCCGGTAATGACGGCTTCACCGGGTGATATTGGGGCAAGCGGCCGGGTCAATTCTTCAAGTTCGGGATCCCCTTTTCTGTGAATGGCTCCGGCGACTCCTCCGCCTATTCGAAGCTGAGCATTTGCCGCATTGACAATGGCATCTGCATCTGGATGATTAGAGATATCACCTTTTTTAAGTTTTACAGTACAATTCCCAAATTTTTTTTCCATGTCTCTTACCATTTACGCACAAAATCGATGAAAAATTATCGTTACACCCAAATATAATGTCTGCCAGCAACGAATGCGAAGCGCTTTTAACGGGCTGAAATCGCCATTTTTTTGTGTTCATTTGTCAGAATAAAATTTAAAATTTAGATAATGTATGAAAAACGCTTCCAGTAATTTTAAATATTAAAAGCGGTTTTCCATGAAATTCATAAGGGACTATCAAGTACATTGGTAATGCCTATGTTATGATAATATTACGAATAAAAAAATGGAAGTGCTTTCAGTAAAAAAATATGCATATATGTCAGAATCCTGACATAATATAAAAATTAAATTATATGTGATTTATTGCTATAAAAATCTGGCATGCGGTAACTTGTGAGCGAACTAAAATAGTTCAGTTTAATTCAATCGAAATAGAAATATCTTCAAATAATGAAATCAATCGTAAAAAATCTAACAACATTACTGATCGTGGTGATCTCCTTCACCTCAGCCGAATTTGTTAACGCCAATGTATCCACAGCGGATTCTCTTGGGAGTTTAACTGCGTCTGAACAAAAAGCACAAGATGAACGGATGGAGAAAGTATTTCTCTATGGACTCGACTCTGAAGTAGATGGTGTTCTGGAATCTACGTTTTTCAACGTAATTTCTTACAAAGCACTCAATCCTGAGTTCGATTCGCAAAGTGTAAACGAAGCTATGATTGATATTGCCCTTAATGGCAACAGTCATGTAGTACGTTATAAAGCTTATCTTGCGCTCTCGTACATGAAAAAGCAGGATTTGTTTGCTGATGACAGCCAAAAACTTGTCGGCTATATTCAGGACAATGACTCTACGAGTACTTTCCAGGTGCTGGTGGATAATCTGCAAAACAACCAGGTTGCTGAAAACCAGTAAACACCACGGTTAAATTCTTTAAAAGCGGCTCTCCAACTGAGAGCCGCTTTTTTTTTGCTCATACATGTCATAGCGTTCCTTTTCTCTGCCGCAGTTTGTTGCCAATCGGTCAGTGAGCAGTACTCAGAGAGAGATCGACTGCAAATCCGACAGAATATTGTTCATGGTACGTTTTTAGCTTTTATATATGTAAAAAACAAAATCATGGACGATTATGAATTTCAATAAATTTACAATTAAGGCGCAGGAGGCCGTTCAGGCTGGTATTGAGCTGGCACAAAACCAGAACCACCAGGCTGTTGAACCGGCACACATTTTATCAGCTTTTCTACAGGATGCAGATAATGTCGTGATTACAATCCTGAAAAAGATTGGTATTGCACTGCCCGCGCTAAAAGAAGAGCTTCAGCGGCAGCTAAAAGGCTTCCCGGTTGTGAAGGGTTCTTCGGTATCGGGTCAGTATCTTTCCAACAATTCAAAAGCTGTTTTTGATGCGGCCCAAGACCAGGCGAAAGAACTGGGAGATGAGTATATCAGCTCCGAACACATTCTTTTAGGTATTACTGAAACCAAGAATGAAGTGGGGCAGTATCTGAAAAAAAATGGTATTACAGAAGACCAGATACTCGATGTCTTAAAGAGTGTGCGGGGATCACAAACTGTTGATGATCCCAATGCAGAAAGCAGATACGAAGCACTTAAAAAATATGCACGCGACCTGAATGATCTTGCCGAAAAGAATAAGCTTGATCCGGTTATTGGCCGTGACCAGGAAATCCGGCGAGTAATGCAGATTTTGGGCCGGCGGACCAAAAACAACCCGGTATTGATTGGCGAACCCGGTGTAGGTAAAACGGCAATTGCAGAAGGCCTGGCCTTGCGTATTGTTCGCGGTGATGTTCCTGAAGGCCTCAAAACGAAGCGCATTGTAGCTCTGGATATGGGGGCACTTGTTGCAGGCACTAAATTCAGGGGCGAGTTTGAAGAGAGGCTGAAAGCTGTTGTAAAAGAAGTGATGGACTCCGAGGGTGAAATCATTCTGTTCATTGACGAGATTCACACTTTGGTGGGTGCAGGAGCAACTGAAGGGTCTATGGATGCTGCCAATATTTTGAAGCCTTCACTTGCTCGTGGGGAGTTACACGCCATTGGCGCAACAACACTGGCCGAGTACAGAAAATACATTGAAAAAGACAAAGCGCTGGAAAGGCGATTGCAAACGGTGTTTATCGGCGAACCCAGTGTTGAAGATACTGTATCTATCCTCAGGGGCCTGCAGGAGCGTTATGAAGTGCACCACGGCGTTCGCATAACTGATTCTGCTATCGTTGCTGCGGCTGAACTGTCGCACCGCTACATTGCAGATCGTTTTCTGCCGGATAAGGCTATAGACCTGGTTGATGAAGCTGCATCCCGGCTAAGGCTTGAGATCGATTCCATGCCTGAAGAACTGGACAGTATGGAACGGCAAATCCGGCAGCTTGAAATTGAGCGTGAAGCACTTAAACGGGAAAACGACGAAAGTAAGCTTAAATCAAACGAAAAGGAGCTGGCCGATCTCGAAGAGCAGCGGAAATCAATGAGGGGCCAATGGGATTTGGAGAAAGGCCTGATCCAGAAAACCCGTGAGCTGAAACAGGCGATTGAAACCTCCAGAAACCAGGCTGATAAAGCCGAACGTGAAGGCAATTACGAAAAAGTAGCAGAACTGAGATACGGTACCATCACGCAGCTTGAAAAAGACCTGGCGGAAACCAAAGAAAAACTAAATGAGATAAAAGAGGGGCGGTCTCTTCTTAAGGAACAGGTGGAGGCAGAAGAGATTGCCGATATCGTTTCGCGCTGGACCGGAATTCCGGTTACCAAGATGCTGTCCAGCGAGCGGCAAAAACTGCTGAAACTCGAAGATGAACTCCATAAGCGGGTCATCGGACAGGACCAGGCTATTGAAGCGGTTTCTGATGCCGTACGTAGGTCTCGTGCCGGGCTGCAGGATGAACAGCGCCCGATCGGTTCGTTCATGTTCCTGGGGTCAACCGGTGTGGGTAAAACCGAACTTGCACGATCGCTGGCTGAATTCCTCTTTGATGACGAAGACGCCATGATCCGGATTGACATGAGTGAATATATGGAGAAACACAGTGTGAGCCGGCTGGTTGGATCTCCTCCGGGATATGTTGGCTATGAAGAGGGTGGCCAGTTAACCGAAGCCGTACGAAGAAAACCGTATTCCGTAGTGCTGCTTGATGAGATAGAAAAAGCTCACAGTGACGTATTTAATATTTTGCTGCAGGTGCTTGACGACGGGAGATTAACCGATAACAAGGGGGTAACCGTTGATTTTACCAACACGATTGTAATTATGACCAGCAACATCGGCTCTCATCTTATTTCTGATGAGATTGAGAAGAGTGGTGGCGAAATGGATGAAGACACATACCTGGAGCTTCAGAATAAACTGCTTGAGCGGTTGCGAAAAACGATCCGTCCGGAGTTTCTGAACCGAATTGATGACGTAGTGGTCTTTCATCCGCTCGATAAATCACACATCCGTGATATTGTGGATATCCAGCTCAAACGAATTCACAAAATGCTGGGCAGAAATAATGTGACACTGAATGTCTCCGATCCTGTGAAAGACTGGCTTGCAGTGCGCGGATATGATCCCGTCTATGGAGCACGTCCGCTGAAACGGGTCATTCAAACGCAAATTGTAAATCAGCTGGCTAAGCAGTTGATAGAACGCGAAGACGAAAGCGCGGCGATTACGTACGAAGCCACAGTAAGCAAGACGGGCAACCGCCTGGAATTTGCAGAAGTATATGATGATGTGGAGGCATGGTCGGATTAAATAAAACGGAGTGAATGTGTAGAAAACAGAGCAACACAGTCAATAACGGGTTGATGGCAGATACCTAAAGTATAAACATCAAAAAAAAGCCTTTCGATATAAATAATCGAAAGGCTTTTTTGTTAACTCAAGTCGCTGTAATTCATCAGAAATTGAAGGTCATTCTTGAGTAGATATACCGCCCGCCAAAACCGGAGGGGGAAAATCCGGAATACTGGAATATTCCCAAAAAGCTGTTGCCCTGGAATGTTTTATCGGGATACTGATCGAAGATATTGTTTCCGCCAAATGTGAAACGCACATTTTCGGAGAAGTTATAGCCGATCTCCAAATCAGTTGATAACAAGTTGCTGTAGACCTGGTCTTCATCAGGGTCAGCCCTTACGACTTCAATCTCACCATATCGAACAGCGCGCACCATCAGATCCCACGGGCCGGTGGTAAGGTTAGCCATTACATTCAGGTTTGTTTTTGGCTGACCCACTTCAAAACGCCCGATCTCTACCCGTCCAAACAGAGGAGTATCGGTTAAACCTTCCAGTTCCTGAGGGGTCTGTATTTCATCCTTATTGGTGATTTCGGTTTCATTGTAGTTGAAACCGGCAGTAAACCGAAGCTGCGAGTTATTGTTAAGGTTCATGCCATAACGAGCTATTATATCAAACCCCTGTGTTTCGGTATCCACTGCGTTTGTGAAGTATCGTCCACCTGTTGCGCTAATTCCCCGGTTTTGGAGGAAATCAGCAATATCACCACCGGTGAAGTTTTCCGTAAACACTACACGATCTTCGATATCTATTTTATAGGCGTCGGCTGTAAGTGAAAAATTACCTTGTTCATATGTGAAACCACCACTAAGGTTCACAGATTTTTCTGCCTCAAGATCTTCAGCACCCAGGGCCCTGGCTGCCGGAGATGTTACCGGAAATGTCCCAACCTCGAAGGGATCACCGTCAATAAACACCGTAGCGATAGAAGTGAAGTAAGACTGAGCCAGCGAAGGCGCCCTGAATCCTGAACTTGCGGCTGCCCGGAATGCGAAACCGTCAAAAACTTCGTAGCGTGATGAAATTTTACCGGTAGCTACATTTCCGAAATCACTATATGATTCAAGTCGTCCGGCAACACCTACCGTCCATGGTGTGGTGACATCAGTTTCAAGGTCGAGGTACAGGGCACCGCTATAGCGGAACCTGTTCTGTTCGTTAGCAGGTGAAAAGCCAGGAAATACCTGAGAACCGGTAGCCGCAGGGTCTCCCTCATTCGGTCCGTCCTGAATAGGTACACCGCCATCGGCATATGATTCTGCATCGCCGCGCGTAATACGATAAAGTTCATACCGGAATTCAGAACCCATCGCTACACTGAGCGGCTCGGCGGTTCCGATATTCATCGTTTTCACCATATCATAATTGGTGGTTGCCTGGTCGAACGAAAGCGTACCTGCATGAAAACGTGTCGGGCTTCCCACACCCATGGATGTGTTCACTGTATTTTTAACTCCATACCGAATAGAATTATGACCGTAGGTTTGGCTGAGATCGTAATTCCAGCCGTTCACCTGGCCGTCGATACCTGCGCCTACAGAGCCATCATATACTTCAGAGCTGATCAACGGCAAAAAGCCATCCGGATAGTATGCCCGAAGCGTACGATTATCTTGTGCCCGGCGGTAAAATCCACCGGTTTCGCCTTCGCGAAAGCTTACGCCTCCAAAAGCATATACGCTTATGTCATCTGAGATCTCCATATCCCCGTTAAAAAAGGCACTGGCATCGGATACTTCGCCCTGTCCGTAGCGGTGGTTATTTCGGTCGAATGTTTCCTCACGCGGATCGGGATCACCGTTTTCCAGCGGGAAATAATTTGGCCGGGGATCCAGACCTGACCGGTTGGTTCTGCCGCGGTCGCGAAATTGGCCGGCAACATACAGCGTACCGTCATTTGGCAGATCAAAACCATACCCAAGGTGAATATTTGTTGTCTTACCATCTGTTCTCCAAACATCTTCAACTCCCTGATAGTAGGGAGAGTCCTGGAACCCTGCTGTACTTCCACCCTCGGGAAGGGCCTGGTTGGGGGCATATCCCCGTTCTTCTTTACTGATGTGCTGTCCATAGCTAACCGATGCATCCAGGCCTTTTGTCTCTTTAAGCACAATATTTATAACACCTGCGATTGCATCTGAGCCGTACTGTGCGGCAGCTCCGTCACGGAGTACTTCAACCCGTTCAATCATATTAGCGGGGATGGAATTGAGGTCAACGCCGGTTGAGCCTCGTCCCACAGACCCGTTAACGTGCAGGATGGCACTTGTATGCCGGCGCTTGCCGTTTACCAAAACAAGAGTTTGATCAGGGCCCAGGCCACGGAGGGTTGCAGGCCGAACGTGATCCGTACCGTCTGTAATAGATGATTCAGGGGAGTTAAAGGAGGGAACCAGCGACCGGATAATCTGAGTGGTTTGTGTGAAACCGGATGCCTGGACCTCTTGTGCAGAAATTACATCCACAGGAACAGGTGACTGGGTGATGGTACGTCCTTCGCGGCGCGAGCCGAGCACCACCACTTCATCGGTTCCTACTATGCTCGATTCAAGGTAGAAATCTACGGTAACAGTTTCCCCTGCATCCACTGAGACGGTTTCTTCAGCGGTCTGAAATCCAAGAAAACTGGCCTGCACGGTATAAGTTCCTGGTGATGTATTAATTTGATACTCACCATTTGGATCCGTTGATGTTCCGCGATCCGTTGCCTCAATTACGACGTTGGCTCCTGGCAGCGGGTTGTCTTCGTTGTCGTATACAGTTCCCTGTATCGTGCCCTGGTTTTGCGCAGACGCAAGTCCGGAAAAAGCAAAAACCAGAACTATCGATAAGGCTCCAATTTTGTAAAAGAAGTGGTTCAGCACTTTCGTTAATGGTATGTGTTTGTTCATGATGAGGGCTGTTTAGTTGTGATTGTCAGACATTTAGAATTATGTCTAATACAAATTTAATTCGATTATCAATCCAATCTATAGAAAAAAAATGTTCAAATAAATGTTTAAGGAGGAGGGATAAAATGGATACATTTGTGCTCTCTAAGTTATCACAAAAAAATCACGATAAAATTCAATCTTTTACCATTAAGTATTTGGAAGCGATTTTTCAGCATTAAAGTAGCGGTATGGAATCATTCAGTTAAAATACTTGAGAAGCAACGAGAAGACATAAGTTGTTTAATACCGATCATTAGGTCGGGAAATCACAGATATTTTAGTTGATGTAATGTGGATCTTGAGAATAAAATTGTGCGTAAAGGTTTAAATAATTTCAAGGCCTGACTCCGGAACCGAAGGTGTTTTGACCTGAAATGCACCACATATTGCTAACTCTTTTTCCGGCAATCTTACACTTTGAGTCGATCCGGGTTCAGTGCCTGAAGATCTTCCGGAATAAACATGCGTTTATCACGAATTTTTTCCCCGTCTACATACACATCCGCACCAATGCAAACAAGGTCCCAGTGAATGGAGCTTTCATTTCCATTTGGAGCAATCTCGTAATCGTTGCCCAATGTAAGGTGGTTGGAGCCATAAATTTTTTCGTCAAACAGGATGTCGTACATCGGTTTTTCGATGACCGGGTTCAGGCCAAAGCTAAATTCTCCAAAGCGGCGGGCACCTTTATCAGTCTCCAGGATTTCTTTGAGGGCATTATTGTTAGAGGAGTCAAACGCGGTGACAACGCCATCTTCCACGGCTAATTCCACAAATTCGAAGGGCTTTCCCTGGTAGACCGAGGGTGCGTAAGTGATATGGCCGTTCACAGAATCAAGGAGAGGAGAGGAGAAGAGTTCACCGTCCGGAATATTCCGCTTTCCGTAGCAGGGAATCCAATTCTGGCCTTTTACGGAAAAGGAGATATCGGTTCCATCACCCAAAAGGCGAATCGTATCTGCACTGCGAAGCCGTTTTTCGAGCGGTATCATCGCATCCTTCAGCTTGTTATAGTCGAAAAGGCAGGCTTCGTAATAAAACCGGCGAAACTGTTCAGTCGACATTTTGGCATTCATGGCAAAAGCGGACGAGGGATATCGCAGCACCGCCCAGTTTGTGTGATTGACCCGCTGCTCAAAATGGACCGGGTTGAGGAAAAATTCCGAGTAAGCTTTGTTAGCCTGTTTTGAGACACTGGAATTCTCATAAATATTTTCAGAAGCACGAATGCCGATAAAAGCATCCATTTTTTTCATGAGCGGAAGCTGGTCGGCATCAGCCTGGTTAGACCAATACTGTTCATCACCGCTTTCCAGCATCATGCGGTTGGTTTCGGGATCTTCCAGGCGGATAAACGGGTGAGCTCCAATTTCCCGAACCTGCCGGGCAAGCGCACGCACCAAGCCGATGGCATTTAACCCGATACATTGAATCATGATGTTTTGCCCGGTGGTAAGTTCCACGCTGTGGGTGAGAAGCTGATCGGCAAGTTTGCGGTCGTTTTCGCTGTACATAAAATCTGTTTCAGTTTAGTTGGACTCTTTATCGAAAGATAGGAAAATTGAGGAGACAAATTTATCTCAGTTCTTTATTCGGCTACCTCATTTCTTAGAACTGCAGCGGCACATTTTTCTCCGTCCATGGCCGCAGAAATGATACCTCCCGCATAGCCCGCACCCTCACCGCAGGGATATAGGCCTCGTATTCGTATATGCTGATAGGTTTCCCGGTGGCGCGGAATTCTTACAGGCGAAGATGTTCGCGTTTCGGGGGCATGCACCACCGCCTCGTTGGTGAGATAGCCGCGCATGGATGTATCAAACTGCTTAAATCCATCTACCAGCGCATCATGAATAAAAGCGGGCAGAAGTTTCTTCAACTCTGCGGACCGGATACCCGGCGAATAAGAGGTGTCTGGCAGGTCTGTTGACCGTTTCTCGTTTGTAAAATCAACCAGCCGCTGGGCAGGGGCAGTTTGTGTTTTTCCGCCCATTTCCCAGGCTCTTTTTTCAATCGACTTCTGGAACTCCATTGCGGCCAGCGGCCCGTGCTTTTCGTATGGTTTGAAATCTTCCTCACTAAGCTCCACGACTATACCTGAATTTGCCGTGGCTCTGGCCCGTCTTGAGGAGGACCATCCATTGGTTACAATCTCACCCGGGCTGGTAGCACACGGGGCAATAACTCCGCCAGGGCACATGCAAAACGAATAGACACCACGCCCGTCAACCTGTTTGGCGATGCTGTAAGGGGACGGCGGCAGATACTCACTGCGTACATCACAGCTGTACTGGATTGAATCGATTAGCGACTGCGGATGCTCCACTCTTACGCCAACCGCCAGGGGTTTTAGTTCAGTCTTTATTTTATTACGGTGAAGCAATTCAAAAATATCACGTGCAGAATGGCCGGTTGCCAGTACAACATTACGTGCATGATAGATGCCTCCTGAATGTGTTTTTACACCGTTTATTTGATTCCCTTCAATCATGAAATCCGTAACCCGGGTGTTAAAGTGTATTTCTCCCCCGCTTGCTTTGATACATTCACGCATCGAGGCAATAATCGGCGGCAGTTTATTGGTGCCAATGTGAGGATGGGCATTCACCAGTATTTCCCGTACTGCACCAAATCCAACCAGGAGTTTTAAAATGCGGTTCACATCACCCCGCTTTTTTGAACGGGTGTAGAGTTTTCCATCTGAGTAAGTACCGGCGCCGCCCTCGCCAAAACAGTAGTTCGAGTCGGGGTTTACGATGTGATCTACATTGATTCCCTTTAAATCTTTAATCCTCGATTTCACATCCTTTCCGCGTTCCAGTATCACCGGTTTTTTGCCAAGCTCTATGAGCCGGAGTGCGGCAAATAAACCAGCGGGCCCCATTCCAATCACCAACACTTCTTCGGCGGATCTCACATCCGGGTAATCCGGCAGAGAGATCGGCTCTTCAACATATTCTTCTCCCACGTAAACAACGGCCCGCATATCGATGACGGGATTTCTGCTGCGTGCATCAATCGATTTCCGTCTTATGCCAACATGTGTAATCTCATCCTCTGGAAAACCAGATTTTTGTGATGCCGCCCGTACCAGCAGGTCAGGAGTTTCAGCTGTTTCAGGATCCGTTCGCAGGTGGATTTCTTTCTTCAATTCGATCGAATTTATTTAATTGGCTTTAGTATCATAAACTTAAAGATACCGGCTGGAAATGGTTTCATCTAAAAATTCAAATTAATTTTCGGCAGAGTCCACAATTTTGACTGAGAAGACTTTGAAATACCCATCTGTCGGCTGGTTTTGCGCCATCGGCATCCCATCGGGGCCGGCTGATGGGTGTCCCTAACCCGTCAGCCCGCACAAGCAGCGTGCAGACGGGCAGTAATGCAAAGCTC
>JAWLEH010000031.1:0-23741 GCA_041686215.1 Balneolaceae bacterium
TTTTACAGATTCTTCCGTTCGTGCCGGTCAACTGTACCTGGACTCGGTCAGAATGACAAAAGGTCTTGGGGGAAAGAGCGGGCGGCGTGGATGTAGAGATTGAAACGTTTTGGTATCACCTGGACACGCTGCCCTATTTACCAATAAACGATGTCGTTCTGCCTGTCCCGTGGGGGAATCAAACGGTCTTTTTTCGTTTGATGCTCCGAAGGTGTGCCATTGGTAAAGAATCTGTAAAAGCAAGTCGTTTCATGCTATTACAAGAAATCAATACCTGCTTACAGCAACTCAAATACTCAACCGGATTGCAGAGTTTGCAATGAAAGTTAGTTTTAATTGATGTTTCTAATTACCCACAAAGTTTCCTGTAGATCCACAAATTTTTACTCAGTTAACGCGTTTACCAGTTGGATTTAAAAATTTCAATACAGTCCGGGACTTTCCAAAAAGGGCGATATCCCACACTTTCCCGAGGGGATTCCTGTGGGGGATGCGGGATCTCCTTTCGTTGATGTAGACGGGAGATGCCACGCTGGGGTGTGGCATGACGGTATGTAAAATATCTCTGGTATGCCACGTCCTTTTTGGACAACCTCAGGCACTTTTAAATTCAATGACAACCGGTAAACGCGTTATAATAAACCTTTTTTGCACTGAATTGAATCAGCGCCTTTTTACCCGATGAAATTCTTTCTCCACCTGTTAACAAATTTATCGATTTCTCCCCCAATGATGATAAAAGCGCCAATCGCCACTATCCAGATCCATTGTTCCTGACTCAGAGCTACCGTACGGAATATTGTTTGCAGAAACCCAACATGAAGCACTGCAAGGTGCGCAGCAAGAGCAGCCGAGAGACTGATGAACAGAAACCGGTTGGAGAAGAACGGGATCTGAAAGATACTTCGGTCAAGTGACCGGCAATTGAGCACATGAAAAAATTGAAAAACCACCATTTGGGTCATGGCCACCGATTGGGCCGTTTGCAGGTCACCGGTTTGCTCCATTGTCCACCAAAATATCCCAAGGGTACCGGCCGCCATCACAAGGCCCACACCCCCAAGCCGCTCAACAAGCCTGCGGGTCAGAATTCCCTCCTTCACAGGTCTTGGAGAGCGTTTCAGAATCCCCTTTTCACCCGGTTCAAACGCAAGCGCCAAATCCTGTAAGCCATTTGTAACCATATTGATCCACAAGATCTGTACAGCGATGAACGGAAGCGGCCAGTTCATGATGATGGCAGCCAGGATGACCATCATTTCACCTGATGCAGTAGAGAGAAGGAAAAATGTCACTTTCCGAATATTTGAAAAGACAACTCTACCCTCCTCAATTGCTGCAGTAATCGTTGCAAAATTGTCGTCAGACAGCACCATGTCTGAAGCCTCCCGGGCCACATCCGTTCCGCTTTTCCCCATCGAAACACCAAGGTGTGCAGCCCTGAGTGCCGGTGCATCATTCACGCCATCTCCTGTAACCGCAACAATATGTTCAAGAGCTTTCAGTCTTTCTACAATTCTGAGTTTATGTTGTGGTGATACTCTTGCAAAAATATTCACCTCAGACAGTATTTGGTCGAGTTCGGCATCGTCTAAATTCTCAATTTCTCTGCCTTCGAGTGCCCCGCCCTCTGAAGTATCCAGTCCAAGTTTTCGGCCTATGCTCCTTGCCGTACCAAGATGATCTCCTGTAATCATGATCACCCGGATTCCCGCTTTCTTAGTGACCCTAATGGCCTCAAGTGCTTCAGGCCGGATCGGATCCTCCATTCCCTGCAGTCCATCAAAAATAAACCCTCCTGACATGAGCTTAGGATCCAATTTTTCAAAGTCATCATCCACAACCTTATGAGCCATTGCTATTACGCGCAGTCCCTCTCCGGCAAATGCCTCTGCTTCTTCCTGAATTCTGTTACGGTTAATCTCCACAATTTCCTCATTCTCAAGCATTCCGCTGCATTTATCAAGGATGGTTTCAGGCGATCCTTTCAGGAAGATGTACGTTTTCCCGTCCAGACGGTTCAACGTGCCCATGTATTGATTTTCAGACTCAAAAGGAAACAGATCGGTTTGTTCTGCTTCATGCCTGAGATCTGATATATCTATTCCGCCTTTATGCGCCGTAACGTGCAGGGCAATTTCGGTAGGGTCACCTTTGGGATCATTCATTTTCAGGGCTTTCACATCGGCCTCATTGGCCAGCGTGCCTGCGAGAAGAGAATGATAAAGACCATCGTTGCCGGGTTTAACCACCTCTCCCGCTCGACCTATTATTTCACCATCTAACTCGTAACCGGTATTGCTTGTACTGTATACGTTTCCATCTGCCCAGATTTTACTCACGGTCATCTGGTTTTGCGTTAAAGTTCCGGTTTTATCCGACCCGATAATGGTTGTACTTCCCAGAGTTTCAACAGCGGGAAGTGAGCGTATAATGGCCTGCCTGGCAGACATTCTTCGAACACCAATTGCAAGTGTTACCGTCAAGATAACTGGCAGGCCTTCAGGGATAGCCGATACAACCATAGCCACTACGGTTATAAATATTTCATACGGACTCATCTGGTAAATCACGCCAACAACAGAAATAAAAACGGCAAAACCAATGATCATAATACCGATACGGTTTCCCATCTTATCAACTTTCTCCTGAATTGGTGTCTGCGTGATACCAACCCTTTTCACGGAGTCCGCAATACGCCCCAGCTCCGTCTCCCTGCCCGTCCGAACTACAACCGCTTTGGCTCTTCCACGCACAGCGATGGTTCCCGAAAAGAGCATGTTGTCTTGGTCACCCGGAACCAAGTCATCTTTTTCCATAGTGTCACTGACTTTGGAAACAACCATTGACTCTCCTGTCAGGGTCGATTCATCCACTTCCAGACCCTGTGACTGAATGATTCTTAAATCGGCAGCAATCTTACCTCCGGATGTGAGCAGCACAATGTCCCCTGGAACAAGATCCCGTCCCGGAATTTCCATTTCCTGTCCGTTTCGAATTACGTGAGCTTTTGGAGCTGTCAACCCCGATAGTGCCTGAATCGCTTTTTGTGCTTTGGTTTCCTGGATATAGCCAATCACAGCATTCAAAAATACAACGGCCATGATCACTCCCGAATCTATATAATCCTGAAGAACAAAGGTTATAAAGGCTGCAAACAGCAGAATGTAGATCAGTGGATCCTTAAACTGATGAACCAGAATTTGCCACCGGGTAAGACCCTCCTCTTTTTCAATCACATTCGGGCCAAAATATGAAAGCCGGTTTGCTGCCTCAGAATCACTCAGCCCCTCTTTTGTTGTTTGGAGCTTACGCAACACATCAGATTGAGGTTTTGTGTACCATACCTCCGGTTTTCTTAACTCATCATAAGACGCTTGATTGTTGCCGTCCATCTAAACAGGAAAAATTTAGTAATTACAATTACTATGAGTTCGAAGAACGAATTTAAAAAAAGTCTGGAGCTGTCCAAAAAGTGCGCGGTGTTCCAGAAAGGTTATCTATTTCGTGATCCCTGAATGAAGAATCTTTTACGAAACGAATTATTTCGGTGATTTCTCTTCAGCCTCCGCAACTTTTTGAACAACCCCCACAACACTGTCAGGCACTACCGAAATGGAGTCGATACCACAATCAACCAGGAATTTTGCATATTCGGCATCATCGCTTGGCGCCTGCCCGCAAAACCCTACTTTTATTCCCGACCGGTGCGCACGTTTAATCACCTCCCGGATCACCGTTTTCACTGCCAGATCATTTTCATCAAACAGGTGCGCCATCGGACCGGAATCTCTGTCTACCCCCAGTACCAGCTGGGTTAAATCGTTTGAACCAATCGAAAACCCATCAAATTTTTTGGCAAACTTCTCAGCGAGGATGTAGTTGGAGGGAATTTCACACATCATGTAGATCTGCAGCCCGTTTTCACCCCTTTTTAAACCAAATCCGGCCATTACCTGCAGTACTTTATCGGCCTCGGTAAGTGTGCGGCAGAAGGGGATCATTACAATAACATTATCCAGCCCGGTAACTTTTCTCACCTTTTTCAGTGCCCGGCATTCAAGTTCAAACCCTTCCCGGTAATTATCGCTGTAATATCGTGAGGCTCCCCGCCATCCAAGCATGGGGTTTTCCTCGTGAGGCTCAAAGTAACGTCCGCCAATTAAGCCTGCATATTCATTGGTTTTGAAGTCGCTGGTACGCACGATCACCGGGTGGGGATACTGCGAGGCTGCGATCTTGGAAATTCCGCTCGCCAGGCGATCGATGAAGTATTCTTTCAAATCACCGTAGCCTGTGGTAAGCTTTCGGATTTTCCGTACTTCATCTTCATCCTCCACTTTTTCAGGGTATATGAGTGCCATCGGGTGAATGCGGATATGGTTGCTGATGATGAACTCCATTCTGGCAAGGCCCACGCCGCTGACCGGCATTTTCCACCATTTGAACGCTGATTCCGGTGTGGCAAGATTCAACATTACCGTTGTTTTAGGTTCGGGTAAAATTCCGAGGTCGATCTCCTCAACATCAAACTGCAGGCTGCCTTTGTAGATTTTACCTTCATCTCCCTCCGCGCTCGATATGGTAATTTCATCCCCCTGTTTCAGGGTTTTGGTAGCTTTATCTGTTCCCACAACTGCCGGTATGCCCAGTTCACGGCTTACGATTGCCGCATGACAGGTTCGCCCCCCGAAGTCGGTAACAATTCCCGCTGCATTCTGCAGAGCAGGCACCCAGTCGGGCTCCGTCATTTCGGTTACAAGTATTGTGTTCTTATCTATACCGGACAGGTCCGTCATATCTTGAACGATCTTCACTTTACCGCCTACAATCGTATTCCCGACGCTTACCCCCGTCATCAAGAGTTCAGGGGATTTCTCTCTGAGCGTATAGTTTTTGAAACTACCGTTGGCATTCATTGAATGAATTGTCTCGGGCCTGGCCTGAACGATGAACAGGTCCCGTGTGAGGTCGTCTTTAACCCATTCGATATCCATTGCCCGGCCGTAATGGTTTTCAATAGACACACCCCATCTTGCCAGTTTCAGCACTTCATCAGTGTTCAGCACAAACGATTGACGCTCCGCAATTGTCGTCGGGATATTTTCCGTACTGCCACCTTCATCCGACGCATAGATCATCTTCACCTCTTTTGAACCCAGAACGCGCTCCAGCAGTGGATTTTTCAGCGGATCATCCAGCTTTGGTTTGAACACATAGAACTGGTCAGGGTTCACGGTGCCTTTCACTACATTTTCCCCCAGCCCCCACGATCCGTTTATAATCAATGCATTGGGAAAACCCGACTCTGTGTCTACGGTAAACATCACTCCTGAAGAACTTTTATCAGCACGCACCATCTTTTGAACGCCCACGGAAAGTGCCACATTCATATGGTCGAACCCCATTTTTTCACGGTATACAATTGCCCGGTTCGTAAAAAGAGATGCGAAGCAGTTTTTACAAGCGGTCATCAGATTTTCCGGACCCTGCACATTCAGGTAAGTTTCCTGCTGGCCGGCAAAACTGGCATTCGGAAGGTCTTCTGCGGTAGCGCTGCTCCTTACAGCCACATCCACATGAAAGGCCCCGGGACCATCGTGTGAATCCGGGCGAAACATCATGCTCAGTTCACGATATGCCTTCTGTATACTTTCGGCAAGGGCTATAGGAAACGTACTTTTTTGAAAGAGAAGCCGGATAGATCGCCCTGCATTGTCCAGGTCTGTTTTGTCTGAGTGATAATCATCCAAAATCTTTTCAATGCGTTCATCCAGCTTGTTTGATTTTAAAAAATGGCGAAAAGCGTCGGATGTGGTCGCAAATCCGTCCGGAATATTTACCCCAAGTGGTTTCAGATGCTTCACCATTTCGCCCAGTGACGCATTTTTCCCGCCAACTTTTGGCACATCTTCAATTGTCATTTCTGAAAAACGGATAATGTAGGGGTTCTGTAAATCTTTCATAATCATCGTGTTTAGTTCACAAACGGGCTATCAATAAGTGCCGGAAGGGTCAACTTTCGGCACTCCCGTAATCAGGTATTCAATTCACCTTGATTGATTTCGGCTTCACGATCTCTGCTTTGGGAATCAAAAGCTTTAATACGCCTTCTTTGAATGAGGCTTGAATGTCGTCCTCTTTTATTTTATCAGGAAGTTTGAAAGACCGGTAAAAACTGCCGTAATATCGCTCCTGACGAATTAAGTCTGCTTTTTCCTTTTTCTCTTCAGTTTTTCTCTCTCCTGTAACAGACACTCTCCCATCCTGAATGTTGATCTTGATATCATTTTTATCCATTCCCGGAATATCCATCAGGATTTGATACTCCTTCTCATCCTCCGTGATATCTGCACTTGGCATCCACGATCTCAGCGTTTCATCTCTCTGTTCGCGGTTCCATGAAAAGGGTACTAAATCATCAAAAAAATACTCCATTTCCCTTCGCAGCATATCAACCGTTCTGGGACCGTTTCGTGTTTTTGTGAGTTTCATGATGTTTACCTCTTTTTGATTTCATTATGGGTGGAAAAGCAGCAACCATCAATTTTTGCAGGTCACTTATATCAATTACGGCAAAATTTAGCCTACAGTGTGAAATCACAGTTCGAAACAATTTGTAATACAGAAGAGAGATATCGTATCAGGATTCCCTTACAACAGAGTTTGAGATACTGCAGACAAGGTATATCCCGAGATATTCAGAGAGATGAGCTATAAAACCAATGTAATGCAAAGGTTGATTTAACGTCTTGCGGGATGTGTAAAGTGCGAATTATATTCCTTATAGCCGATGGTACTCAATCCATCTCAAACTTAAAGATACTTTTCACTGTCCACCCATTTTACGGCATAGAAAATGAGTTCTGTTGAGTTTTTAAAATTCAGTTTTTCTTTAATCCTGAACCGGTATGTTTCGATTGTTTTAACCGCCAGGTGGAGTTGCTCGGCAATTTCTGAACTGTTTTTTCCGCGTCCGGTGAGTTCAAAAACCTCAAGCTCACGGTCGCTCAATACATCAACCGGTGACTCTATTGAGCCGGATTTCCCGCTCATTGCATTAAGCAATAGTTTTTCGCTGATCTCTTCGCTGACGAACATTCCCCCGCTCAGTACTTTTCGGACGGCTTTTAGCAACACTTCACTTGGTTCAAATTTCATTACATAGCCTTTTGCCCCGGCCCGCAGCGCACGTTCGGCATAGAGCGACACTTCATGCCGGGAAACCACCAAACTAAGAAGGTCCGGAAACTGGAAGAGCAGATTCTTCACAAGCTCAATTCCACTCATCCCGGGCAGCGAAACATCCACGATGATAAGGTCGGCATTCAGCCCCTTAAATTTATCCAACGCCTCTTCTGCTCTCTCAAATTGCGCCACTACTTCATACCCGGGTTCGGCTTCCAGTGTGCTGGCCAGCCCCTTTCTCATCATCGGATGATCATCAACAATGATTATCCTTTTTTTAAATGAATGCCCCATGACTTCTATAATTTAAAGTTCTCCCAAAAAGTGATGTACTAATCCGGCAAAGTTTCTGCCGGTTTCAGTATTTTCTAAATAAATATTCTTTACAAACCCCTGAATGAATCATGCAAACTGTTCAAAATTACCTGGTATCAGGCACCGGAGCCGGGTCTTATTCTCATCGGTCCGGGATAATTCAAGAATACCGCCCATGATACCCGCCCTGTGCTTCATAATCTGTATTCCTTTCCCGTGTTGATGTTCCCCTTCGTTACAAAGTCCTACCCCGTCATCATCAATGAACAGTGCCAGGTGATGATCATTTTCGGTGATGCGAATCTCAATCATATTGGCCTTGCCATGTTTCACAGCATTGCTAATCGCTTCCTGCACAATCCTGTACAGGTGTAGCGCCATGGTGTGATTTTCAATTTCAATGCATTTTTCGGTTACCAATTTGCATTGAGTACCTGTCATTTTCTCCGTTCTGTTGCACAGGTCCTGAACGGCTGCCTCAAAACCTTTTTTCTCGATCTCCACCTGCACCATATTCCTTGCGATCGAGCGGGCCATTTCATCTGCTTCTTTTATCATACCGGCAATTTCATCTACCTCATCGCCCCCCGGCAGTGCGTTTGCACGCAGTTTCCTGGCCAAACTTTCAGATAGCATTCGAATACCGGTAAGCATCTGTCCCAGCCCATCATGGAGGTCTCTCCCAATTCGCCTTCGTTCCTCGTTTCCGATCTCTATGAGCCGGAGTTCCAGTTTACGCCGTGCACTCAGGTCCCGGATAATGCCGGCAAAAATACGTTTCCCCTCACACGCAATTTCACTAACCGCAAGTTCAATAGGAAAAGCAGTACCATCTTTTTTTAACCCCTGGGTTTCTCTGCCTTTGTCAATAATTTTTTTTTCTCCGGTTCTCAAATAATCTCTGATGTAATTATTGTGATGGACGGTGTAGGGGTATGGCATCAAAATCTTCAGGTTTTTACCAACCAGGTTATCATGATCATACCCAAACATTGTTGAGGCTGCTTTGTTAACAGACAATATCACACCTTTTGGGTCAGCCGTGATGATAGCATCGGAACTTGTCTTAAAGATAGCTTCTGCAGTTGCCTGACTTTGATTTAGGCGGCGCTCGGCTTTTTTCAGTTTGTCGATATCCCCCAGGGTAATGATACAGTAGAGTGGGTTCCCTGATTTGTCTTTAACAAGTTTTGCTCTGATCTCAAGCCAAACGGTAGAACGATTTTTATGGACACCGTGCCAGCGACCATATACCGGCTCGGAGATGGAACATTTCCGAAGTAATTCCCTCAGCGGAAGTTCACTTTTGTCATCAAATAATACGTTTATCGGCCGTTTTAAAATCTCTTTTTTTGTATAACCAAAAATCTCCTGGTTTGCACTGTTCCAGAATAGAATATGCCCCCTGGTGTCAGTCACAATTACCCCGTGAAGAATATTCTCAAGTATGCTTTTTGTTTGATCTGTTAAATATCTCGACATGATTTTGCCCTCTTTATTAAAATACACAAAATCTTGACTTTAGATGGTTTTTTCTTAGAATTGAAAATATTGAGCGACCTGAAAAACCAAACTAATTTTAAACAAGGGGTAATTAAGAGGTCCTCAATATCGGAGCAAAAGATGATTCACTGGCAAAGGTTTGAAATAACCCTAATTTTTATACTGAAAGTTGATATAGGATTGCTGGATAAAAATTCATCAGTATTCCAGTTCAAAAATTTTTATAGCGGTTTATTTTTACGGGCTCAGAAACAGCGGACCCTGACTATTAGATATCATATAATGGGTTGTGGATCCAAATGCGGCACGTTGAACAGCAGAAACGGAATGAGCTCCTAAAAGAAGCAGGTCAGGATTTTTTTCCAGCTGCAGGTTCAGGATTCCTTCTCCGGGTTTCCCTTTTTCCAGTACTCTCTTGGTAATGTAGTAGAAACCGTGTTCTTTCAGGTAGGTTTCAGCCAGGTTTAATATCATTGATGCCTGGTCCATATCTTCCTCCGAGTCCCCTTCTGCAATGATAACCAACTCAATTTCAATGTCCTTTCCGTATGGAAGCAAGTGCACAAACCCTTTAAGAGTTCGTGCAGCCGGACCACTGCCGTCAAACGCTATCATAACATGTTCAACATCCCGGTAATCATCTGTAACAATGAGCGTGGGAGCATTGCCGTTCTTTACAACTTTGGCAAGTGTGCCGGTATCTTCTTCAGGCCGATTATAAAAAAAGTGAGAATCCCTGCCTACAATCAATAGATCGTGATACTTCATCTCTTCGATAATGAGTTCAAAAGATGCTCCCTGTTTTTTTATATCCCGGTGGCGCACCCCGGCTTTATCTACTTCATGTTTAAAATTGGTGAGCAATTTATCGGCAATTACCCGTGTTTCATCCGCCATTTCAGACCACACTACGTTCCCTAAAATTTCAGTCCCGTACCCGCCAACAGCTATAGCTGAATCTATATTTGCGGTGTCTACAATGGCCAGGCCGGTTACACTTGCATCAAATCGCTTGGCAAGACGGATGGCAAACCTTGTAGCTACCGGTGTATCCCCATCAGGGTCGAGTGCAACCAGTATTCTTTTAATCATAATGATCCTTCCATAAATCAGTTCTGTTAATAATGTAAATCCTTCACGCTTCGATACTGCCCGAATAGCTTCCTGAACTGCCGTAAGCTTGACTGGTAAACCGGAACTTTTTCTGTTTTGAAGCGGCCTTTATTGCTTTTATTATTTCACCAGACAACTTCTCTGCCGATCGTTCAGGTATATCGCTGTTCAGGATTTTCACCTTTTGAGCCAGTTCGGAAATCAGTGCACTTTCGCGGCTTTCAACCAAGATAGACCCACCATATTCTAAGATCTTCAATGCACCCAGTGCTCCGTCATTCCCACTGCCTGAAAGGAAAATACCCAGCATTTGACCGTCAAATTCCTGAACTGCAGAGCGAAGCAGCACGTCGATCGACGGCCGGCATCTATGAACCCTCGGCCCCTTATGCAGCTCTATCCGCTTCCTGCCACTCTCACATTTAATGATGGAATGAAATCCTCCGGGAGCAATGTAAACGGTTCCGGGTTCCAATAAACTGCCATTCTTCGCTTCGATAACCTTCAGAGGTGTACTCTCATTCAGCTTTGCTGAAAAAACCTCTGTGTAGATCTTTGGCATATGTTGCACAATCACAATCGGTACCGGAAGGTTTTCAGGCAGCGCTGATAGAATCTGAAAATTTGAGGAGACACCGCCTACGCAGCTGCCCACTACCACTAATTCAATATTAGCGGGATTCATCCGGCCGACATTTTGGAAAAATTCTTTGGAAACTTTCCGATCACCGGCTGATGCAATTTCACTTCTCATCTTTCGGTTTAATTTGGGTATTGCTTTGATCAGAGGAATCACACGCTTGTGAAAATGCTTTTCTGCCAAAATAAAGCCCCTGCTTTTTTCCGGCTTGGTTACATAGTCGATCGCTCCTTCTTTTAATCCCTGAATGGCCACATTTGCCCCCTCTTTATTGAGGGGTGTTAACAGGATAATGTGCAAATGGGGATTCGAGGTCCTGAGCTTTCTGAAAAGACTCATCGATTCGGATTTAACCCGGTCAACACCCAAAAAGAGCACATCCGGTTGATTCTGTTTCATACTGCTTAAAACAGTTTCAGGCTCGTAGGTACCCGATGCCCCCATCATGAAAACCTCCTCTTCTTTCTGCAGCATGCTCGATAAAATGCGCCTCATTAAAACACTGGAATCTATTATAAATGCTCTGATATGTTGTGCATTTTTTCTCACTTTATTCCTGTCATAAAGGTTCACACTCTTTACTTAAAAATATCTGAATAATAGGTGATAGTGAGTAAGCAAAGTGCTTACACAGAAGTAATCTATTCTTGCGTACACCTGTAAGTTTATACACTACGATAGTGATGGTATATTTCTGTCTGTTTCCTGAATCATTTTTTTACCAGCTGTAGATCAACGATATGTGCGGCTCCATCTTTTTCCACGGGTATAATCACTTTTTTTTCACCTTCAAATACGTCCTTTCCATCCATTTTGCCGGTTAATATACCGGTTTCAACTCCATCAGGATTTCGAACACGAATACGATATTCCGTCTTCTCGTCGTCCATTTTCAGTTGAATTTCGAACTCTTTCCAGGCTGACGAAATTGAGGGGTTCAGTACGATAGAATTTTTTTCATAGCTAAAGCCAAGTATCGATTCCAGGGCCACACGATAAAACCAACCGCCTGATCCCGTATACCAGCTCCAGCCTCCGGAACCGGTCAGCGGTGGTTCACCATACACATCAGCGGTAATGACGTACGGTTCAACTTTGAACTTCTGTACACCTTTGATATTAGCGGTATGATTCACCGGATTGATCATGTTCAGATAGCGGGCGGCTTTATCTCCCATGCCTTTTTCCGCCATTGCTTTAACCAGCCAGAGTGCCGCGTGCGTATACTGTCCGCCATTTTCTCTCACTCCGGGTATGTACCCCTTTATGTAGCCCGGATTTTTTTCAGTTGCATCAAACGGTGGAGTGAGAAGGCGAATAATGCGGTCCTGTTCTGATACCAGGTGTTTTTCTGCAGATAAAAGGGCCTTTTTAGCTTTCGCCGGCTCCGCTGCCCCTGTTATCACCGCCCAGGCCTGTGAAATTGCATCGATACGGCACTCCTCATTATTGGATGAGCCGAGAGGTGTTCCGTCATCGTAAAATGCACGCAGATACCATTCACCGTCCCACCCCTGGCTGTTCAGGGATGTTTTGAGTGTATCCGCTATATCTTTATAATGAGCGGCTCGTTCTGTATCTCCCCGCTGTTGGGCAAAATCACTGAACCGGTTCAGAATACCGTAGATAAAGAAGCCCAGCCACACACTTTCACCTTTACCATGCTCACCTACGCGGTTCATACCGTCATTCCAGTCGCCCGCGCCCATCAACGGCAGGCCATGGTCCCCGAATTTCAGCGAAATGTCGATTGCCCGGCAGCAGTGCTCATAAATTGAATCCGGTTCATCCAGCTTTTCCGGATTGAGATACACTTCATGTTCATAATCCTCCAGGTTCCGTGCCGTAATCCAAGGGGCTTGTTCATCAAGAATGGAGTGATCTCCCGTCGATCGCACATAAAAATCAGTCACGTAAGCAAGCCAGAGACGATCATCTGATATTTTGGAACGGATTCCCCTTCCTGTCGGAGGGTGCCACCAGTGAAGCACATCGCCCTCTTTGAACTGTTTTTCTGCATGCAGCAATATCTGTTTTCTTGTGATTTGCGGATCAACATAAAGTGCAGCCGCCGAATCCTGAAGCTGATCCCTGAATCCATATGCTCCGCCGGCCTGGTAGTACGCCGTTCTGGCCCACATTCTGCACGACAGGTTCTGGTACATCAGCCAGCCGTTCATTAGCACATTTAGTGCTGCATCAGGTGTGGTGACCGTAATTTTGCCAAGTTTTGATTTCCAAAACCGGCAAACCGATTCCAGGCTGTTTCGCGATGTTTGAGGATCCTGGTATTTCCGGATCATATTCCCGGCTTCGGTATCGTTTTCCGCTTCACCCTCAACAAAATGGATCTCCCTGATTTCGCCCGGCGATAGAGAGAATCTAACCTGAAAAGCCACACAGGGGTCTGTACCGGGATCTGATTTTCCATCCAGAGAATCAAGGCACAAAACCGCGCGGGGCTTTGCAAGGGAATGGTTCCGGCCAATAAACGCCTGTCTGCTTGTGGTAAAGCTTAGCCGGTCATCAGCCCGACGCCCGGCTACGGATGAAAATGCTACCCGGTTTGCAAATTCATTGTTGTATGAATTCTTTGCAAAAACTGTTGATCCACCCTCAGAAATATCCTGGATAACCGTGCGCGAGGCCCGGTTTCTCTCAACTCCCAATACACGGTCTGCGTATCTGAATACCGATAACTCTCTCTCTTCCTCTCCGCTGTTTTTAATCCTCAGTATAGAAATTTTTACCGGGTCATTTTCATCAGTAAACTGGATCAGTTCGTGATCCAGGTCATCATACGTATGTTCATACCGGGTAAAACCAAAGCCATGTATCACTTTATAAGGCCGATTTCCAGGGGCCGGCCCCGGAGTGGGTGACCAGAACACCTTTCTGTTTTCATCACGAATGTAGAAGGCCTCCGAATGCGGGTCACCAACAGGATCGTTCGACCAACCGGTCAGCTTATTCTCCCTGCTGTTTTCACTCCACGTATATCCTGCGCCTTTTTCCGTAGTGATAAATCCAAAGCTGGAGTTGGAAATCACATTAATCCAGGGCGCCGGCGGAAACTGTAACATGCCTGTTTCGGAGTTTGGTTGTATCAGGATATGGTATTCATCACCTTCTTCCGAAAATCCGCCGAAACCATTAAAGAATTTCAGATTTTTGGAATGATTTGTTGCCCAGTCATCATCGGTTTCTTTTTGTCTTTCAGGAAGTTTAAACCGTTCTGATTCAGTCTTTAAATTCCAGGACCCGGTCTCGGTTTCACGTTTCAGTTTTGACAGATTGGGCAGTTTATTTTCAAAAACTATATGGGCCAGAGCCTCCATAAGTATCAAATCTTCGGCCGGCATTTTATCCGAACGATGCACAAAAACCCCGGCCCGTTTATTGATCATATCCCGCCCGGGTGAACTCTGAACGGCCTGCAATATAGCTTCCTGCACTTCATCAATATAACCCGGTGCATGATCATTAATCACTATAAGTTCCGTCTCAACTCCTTTTGACCGCCAGAACCCGTGCGCTTTTAACAGCGTTTTCACACTTTTAATCTGATCCATCTCCTGAATTCTCAAAACAACAAGAGGGAAATCCCCGGAAATCCCATACGCCCATAAATCTTGCTGTTTCCCCCGGTTTTCTCTCAGTCTCCGATCATTGGCTCTGAACGCTCTGTCGGAGTAGAGAATATATGAGGCAAGTTTCTGAAAGTTGTGGGCTTCTTTTGATGTTAGCCCCAAATGATTGAGTTCAACCGAACTGTATACATCCGCCAGATCAAACGCACGCGTGGCTGCGTGAAGATTGTCGTATCGGTCTGCAAGCCGATCGGCCTCCTCTTTTGACTCGGCATAACCCAGGCCGAAAATCAGCACTTTCTCCTCGCCGGGTCCCAGTTTAATCGATTTATGGAGACTTACAATTGGGTCCGAAATATTTCCCAGCGCCCCGGAGAGTACACTTCCCGGATCCATAGCAGCCGGGTTACTGAGTGTTCTTCCCCGACCGATAAAAACCGACCGGTCCGTTTCAAACTGAAGCGGCTCTGTCAGGTTATCCTTTTCATCCCCGGCAAATGTGTGAATCATCCACAGCGTTTTTTCATCCTCGCTTCTTGGCCTTCTTTTTACCAGTATAGAGTGATGTTCAGCCAGGTAATCCGTCTGAATAAACAGTTTCGAAAATGCGGGGTGAGACTTGTGGTTTTCCGGCCGATTCAGCACCACCTCAGCGTAACTGGTAAGTTCGAGTGTTCGCTCCTCATGGCTATAGTTCGTTAATGTCAGTTTTCTCAGCTCCATTGGGTCATCAGACGAGATGGCAACCGTGGTGGTCGTCTCAATCCAGTTATCCACCCTTGAGGTTACAATTTTTCCATCATGGAACCAGGTATCATAACGGTCCGGTTTCTTTTTTGCCGGCTGATGCATCGACGACCAAAACTCTCCGCTCTCTTTGTCCCGGATGTAGAAGAAGAGGCCAAGCGGATCCAGTGTTGGATCACCCTGCCAGCCTGTTAGTGAAATTCCTTTTACCTGCGAAGATCCCGTACCGGCATGCGTGAGGAACAGGGAATAATCCCCGTTCGATATAAGGTGAAGTCTTGGCGGTGAAATATCAAGTTCGCTGATGCCGGCATGCTCAACAATACGTTCCATTGCACTCTGCTCACCCGGCTCGAGTTCTACCTCAATCGGGTGAGGTTCTTTGATAGGAACGCCCCTTGGAATTTTTTCCTGCAGAATCAATTCACAGCCACGGATGCGCGGATCACTGTGAAACCAGTTTTGGACTTCCCAGTCATTCAGCACATTTTCAATTGCCAGTAAACTCATGCCGTGGTGGTGCACCATATAGGTTTTTGCCCATTTATGGGTCTCTTTTTCGTCAAGGTGACCGGGAGTAAAGTCGATGGCATCATAAAAACCATAGAGGCCCAATCCCCCCATATGTTCAAGCCTTTTAAGGTTCTTAAGTGAGGAGGCCGGATCGACCATCAGCGAAAGCACAGAAGCATAGGGCGCCACCACATATTCTTCAGCCAGTCCGCGCCGTAATCCAAGGCCCGGAGCGCCGAAAGCGCGGTATTGATAGTGCATCTCAATATTTAAAAAGTAGTATGCGCTTTCCGAATTTCCCCAGGGCCGGTCTCTTTTTTTGCCATACTCCTGCTGCCAGTGAACCACATTTTCGCCTGTATGATTGAGAAGCGTTTCCGGGTAGGTTTTCAGGAAGAGCAGCGGCATCAGGTATTCAAACATCGTTCCTCCCCAGGAGAGCAGAATTTCATTCCGGTTCAGGCTGGTAAGCCTTCGGCTGAGACGGAACCAGTGCTCCACGGGAATGTCGCCCTTGGCAATGGCTATATAAGATGCAATCCGGGCTTCACTGGCCAGGAGGTCGTAGGTACCCTTATCCAGTTGAGCTTTTTCCACATTGTACCCGATACTGAATAGTCCTCGTTTTTTCAGGTACAGAATTGAAAAATCCATCTCATCAACTAACCGACCGGATGTTTCCACAATCTCATCTGAAAGATACATCCACTTGTTCAACAGCCTGGTCGTCCGGGGATTTAAGGAGCCGTTTTTTGCAACTTCAATGAGCTCTTCAGGAGTATATTTCTCTGTATTCGTAATGAATGAATCACATAGCAATTTCAATTGGCTGATCGCATGTTCGATAAGCCTCAGCGGCCTGTCCTGCCAGAATAGTAGATCCTGCATTACAGAATCACTCAGTTTACCGCCAAGCGGCAGCAGGTCCACAGCAGCTAACTTGGCCGCTTCCTTTTTTAAACTTTTCAGTACATCCAGATCTTTTTCGGGTGGCCCTGGCTCGCGGTTGCTCAATATTTCAAGCATCGACTCACTCAGCAGCGACACTCTTTGGTTGAAATTATGTGGCAGCAGTTCCTCATCCCATGCTTTCGTCAGAATATCCCGTACCGTGATGACCGTATCGCTCAAACCCTGCCAGATGTGCTGATTAATCCCCCTGCTGGTCATAGTTTTCATGACGGATTCCCGAATTGAAATAAGTCCTGCAGCAAGGTTCCCCGAATCTACGGCTGAAATATATTTCGGGTAGAGAACTCCTCCTATACGAGTTTCATACCAGTTGTAGAAATGCCCTTCATATCGTTCCAGCTGCCCCATTGTTGTGAGTGTATTCCGAACCCTCTCCAGCAGTTCACCCAGTGTAATATATCCGCGGTTATAAGCCACCTGGGTTGATACCAGGGTCAGACCAATGTTCGTTGGAGATGTTCTACCGGTGACCGGTATATTCGGCTGGTCCTGGTAATTATCCGGTGGCAGCCAGTTGTGCTCTTCCGTCACGAAACGTTCGAAATAGAACCATGTGCGGCGGGCATATTTGCGAAGCTCAGCCCTGTCTTTTTCAGAAAGAGTATAGTGCCGTTCCTCAACCGGCCTGCTGATTGCCCACAGCCACACCGGGGCTCCCGTCCACGCCAGGAAAAAGGGTATTACTATCCATAGATAATGAGGTGCTGTGATGCTTGCTGCCACCACTATAGACACCCCAAGAATCACCGGAAATATCTGGTGGCGGAAATAGGTAACCAGTGAATTGGGACTGGTTCTTTCCGTTTGTGATGCGGTTGTCCACTCCAGCAGTGATTTGTTTGAGAATTTCAGCCTGTACAATGTTCGCACCACGGCATCGAGCTGAACTACTGCCTGATGCGGGAGAATGATGAGCACACAAAGAGCCTGCAGTGAGTTCATCTTCAGATTCGCCCTGATTTTATCCACATAGAGTTTCCATTTTACGCGGGCGGGCCGGTTCAGTATGTCGGAGTAGAGGCTTACGTAAATTGGGAAAGCCAGGATACCGAACGCAGCGGCCGTCCAGATCCACGCGCTACCGGGCAGCAAAAACCACCCTGCAATAAAGAATAGCGTGAGAAAAAACGGGTTGAGGGAGCGGCGCAGGTTGTCGAAAATCTTCCACTTCGACAGCAGGTTGATCGTATTCCTCTCTTTTCCTTCTTTATGAGGCACCTGCGGAAACAGCCAGGCCGCAATCTGCCAGTCACCCCGGATCCACCGATGGTTTCGCTTACTAAAACTCATATAGGTGGTTGGATAATCATCAAACAGCTCAATATCCGTAGCAAGGCCTGCCCTCAGATAGGTGCTCTCAATAAGATCGTGCGACAAAATCCTGTTTTCAGGAAAGCGGTTGTGAAGCACTGCATGAAAAGCAGCAACATCATAAATCCCCTTACCGGTAAAAATAGCCTCGCCGGCAAGATCCTGGTAGATATCTGAAACTGCGGTGGAGTATGGATCCAAGCCAACATTGCCGGAAAAGATCCTTGAAAACCAGGTTTTCCTGGATGAAGAGGGCGGTATCGAAATTCTTGGCTGTATGATACCGTACCCTTTTGCGATTCGTTTCTTGCCTGCATCATACCGCGCCCGGTTCAGTGGATGTGCAATCGTCCGAACAAGGTTTCTGGCGCTGTCGGGGGGAAGTTTGGTGTCTGAATCGAGAGTAATCACAAATTTTACCGGTAGTCTCTGTATTGACTCAATAAAATTTCCGCCAACATATGCATATTCTGTAGCAGATCCTGGTTCACAAAGCAGCCGGTTAAACTCTTCAAGCTTGCCCCGTTTTCGCTCCCAGCCCATCCAAACGCCTTCCTGTTCATTCCAATGCCTCTCGCGGTGCAGGAAGAAGAACTTATCTCCAAATTTTGACCGGTATTTTTTATTCAGGTCGTCTACTGCATCGTACGCAGCATCCAGGATCGCCTGGTCCGATTCCAATTTCTTTTCAGAGGCATCGGTGAAATCAGACAGAATCACAAACTGAAACACAGAATCAGGATTGGCCAGAGAGCGTATTTCAAGATTTTCGAACTGCCTGCGAACGTCTTTTGGGGATGTAAACAGCGTGGGAACGACAACAAGCGTTCGCGATTCATCCGGAATCCCTTCCTTATAGTCCATTTTTGGCAATATTCTGGGGGGCAGCAGAAATGCAAAAAAGCGGTTTACTCCTGCAACAGACAGATCCAGTGCCGGAAAAAGAGCTACAACCAGCACCAGTGCTGCCACCAGGGTAGAATTGCTCATCGATCCGGTAGCAATCAGCAGGATCGACATCAAAATAACAGTGGTTATAATAACCGACATCACATACCACACGGTATGTTTCTCCATCATCCGGCTAAACCTCTCCTTCAAAGGCATCCGGTAACCCAGTTTTTTTGTCAGTTCTGTGTATCCATCACCCTTCAGGAAATACCCCACATGCTGATGAACAAGCTGCGTGTTCCCAAGCGGATCATCCGCCTCTTCTCTCTTCCCTGCTGCTTCATCTACCATCAACAGCACCTGCTCGGCTACCTCAGTTTCGGTATGATCGGATCTGCGGCTGAGCAATTCCACGACCCTTCGGTAGCTGTCGCGCGTGCGAAAGTCCATCTCAGCATACATCCCGGCCGGATCAAGCCGAAGAATTTTCTCTACAACCGAATTCTCTTCTACAAAATCCGACCAGTCGATTTCTGATGACTGCCGCAGCGAGTTTACCGCATTCTGTAAACTAACCTGCAGCCGCGACTGCATTTGTGCTTCGATATGCAGAGCATCCTCAAGAGTCATATCGTATCGGCGGAATCTGAACATGAGCCAGCGTTTTTGCTCATCCCATAAACGACCTGAATTCTGCAGTTGGTTAAAAATCTCAACAAGCAGGAGCGGTTCGTTATTTCCCTGCCTCTCCTTCAGCCACTCGGCAACCAAACTCGAAAAGACTCCCGGTTCGTCCTGGTTGTTTTCATCCAGTTTGTATAAAAGATTGCGGACGTCATCCCTCACCCGTTTCCGTGTAAGCATGCGTGATGCTTTCTGAGTCAGTTTCTCAATCAAAATAAAGCGAACCATAATCGGTATCGCCCATAGCTCCCCCTGCATCAGGGTCCGGACTTCCTGATAATTCTGGACATATTTGGCAAATACTTCCAGATCAACAATGTTGTCGGTATGATTCAGCAGATTGAGTACAAGCTCATATACCTTCGGGAGCCCCTGAAACTCCCCATTTTTAAAAAGAGGAATGTTCTTTTGATACTCTTTCGGGAAATCCACCCCAACCTGAACAATCTGCTCCTGTATGATGTAGAAGTTATCAATCAGCCATTCTGCGGCAGGTGAAATCTCTTTATTTGATTTGGCAAGCCTGGATAATTCCTTATATGACTCTTCAAGTACCTGTTTTGATTCTTCCAAAACCGGTTTTACCGCCCTGTATTGCTTTCCATCTTCAAGAAAAAGATGATTTTCGGCAAGCCTGACGGCACTCTCCTTCAAAAAACCGACATTAAATGAAACCGTATTATTTTCTCTCATCTAAAATCAGAATTGATTGTTTAGGATACACATTCATAAATCTGCCAAATTGAATCGTTCTCTCTCTAATCTATTCTTGACAACAAATGCAGGGAAAACCTTACAATCTGAGTTGGATTTAAAATTTGCAGATGTTGATCGTTAAACCTCTTCTCCGTTTTCACCACTAAAAAGCCCACGGGACAAATGTTCTGTTTGATGTTCCAACATAATGACTCATCGAACAATGAGACTCATTGACCTACCCATCTGTCGCTTGCTTGATTCCAAAGGAGTACATTGGGAGCTGGCAAACGGGTGTTTTACCTCGAAGGGACGCCTATCGCACAGAGTTCTTTAACTACTCGAAAAGCGTTTTATGGATACCTTTCGAACCGGTTCACTTCCATATCTGTGATCTCAAGTTTCAGCCAGGTAAAATCTCCATCCGGCAGTTTCCAGGTTACGGTTAGCCTGTTGGGTATTCGGTAGCCGCTGAATGTTTTATACTCTTCAGCCTTAACCACCCACTTTTGCATTTCTGCATCCTCTGCTCCCCCATAGTAGCGATCGGCTTCAAACGACTTCATTTCGCCATTATTTCCAAATCTGAAGATCCCAGAAACTTGTTGATCCTCTGAGATCAGTGTGGCTTTTGCCGAGGTTTCGTCGATCTCCTCCCATGTAATATTTTCATTGAGTGCGGCTGACGGAAACCAGCATATTTCACCCAAAAATCGGGTCAGACTGCCCGTGTTGATCTGCTCACTCCCTTTTTCATTTACCACATTCACCAGGGATAAAAGCTTTATCAGCATTTCTCCCTTTCCGTTTTGCAGCTTATCGCGACCGGTTAAAGTGACCAGCGGCATCATCTTCACATCTACTTTCCAGTTAAAAGAGGTGTTCTTTACATCGAAATATTGAACGGCCGAAAAATCCATCCAGCTGCCATCCGGTTCTGTTTTCATTTCACCGGTTTGTTTGAGCCGGACGAACGTCACATCCGGTTTACCCGCTACTCCGGAATTCTTCAACCATGTTTGAACTATATCTGGCAGATGCTGAAAATCCTTATCCTGCAACACTCTATCAGCAGGTCCCGAAACCTGCTCCAGGAGATTTTTTTGTTCGTCAGCCACCCTATCACTAAACATCCAATCCCCCAAAGCCGGCAATGCCACCAGCAGAATGACCACGTTGGCAATGGTACCGAATTTTGCGTCGCCCCACGCCGTGAAGATCACGATCTGTGACAGTACCAAAGCGATGATAGCAATAACCGACCAGTAGCGATAATTCATAAGATTCATCAACACTGTGAGTAGAATCAATACAGATGCAACCAGCCATGCAACACCCATTGGCTTGGATATTGGAGTGGTTAACTGGGTTATATTTCCTATATCAAACGCCTTGAAGAAACCTAACAGGTGGATCAGTCCGTGAACGACAACAATGAAGTAGAAAAGAATTTTGAGCATGGCTATCTCCTTTTTGATGGTTCTTGAAAATTGTGCCGCACGGATGGAAGCAGTGTCAGCAAAAGCAGAATCAAACCCAGCAGTCCGTAAACAAGCTGAAGTGGCGGCTCAGAATGATACCCAACCATCCATATTTCAACACCAATCCAGATGATGAGTGCAGCACTCACCATCAATGCCCCCGTCCATGCCCAACTCGAACGTTTCCACAGTCCGTAAAAAACAATGGTTGGAATGATCCCCAGGATTGTGAGTAGAATGATTCCCGGTACTCTAAAATCTCTGAACGGTGACCCCTCAAGCATGGAAAGCGGCATCTGAAGCAGTTCACCGGTCGGGTCAATCAATAATGCGGTGCCACCAAAAAGTCCGCTGATTCCCTGGAAAAGGATCAGCGCCATAAGAATGTATAAACTGTAAGATTTTTGATTTTTCATGGCTGGTTATATTTAAACCTCAGATCGATGTTAAATCAGGTCAAAAGTGCTGAGGCTGTCCAAAAAATAAAATAATAAACAATCCAGCTTAAATAATTTAGACATTTAATCCCTCTCTATTAAATAGAGAGGGATATAGGGTGAGTCTGAGGGTGAGCCTAAATTATTTAATCGATGCTCGATGAATTTTACCTTTTGGACAGCCTCCTGGGGGTGGTAGCCTTAGGCTTTTTGATTTCAATACAAGCATGCTTAATTGAGCTCAGGTTTTACGTGAATTCATTGATCAGGAAAAATCGAAGTCCTCAAAGTGAATGGATCTCTTTGGAACTCCCAGCTCTGTTAATTTCGGAAGTAAAGCTTTTCTCATATCCCGGGGTCCGCATATAAAAAAGTCCTTTTCACCTATGTTGTGAATTTCTTCAGGTTTAAAAAATCCTTCAATATCGGCTCTGATTTGGTGCACCCTGAACGTTTCCATCTGATTTTCCAACTCCTTGAAAAGCGGAAGATGGGTCGCCTCTTTTTCGGTATTCACACAGTAATACAGATCAACATTTAAATCAGATTTATTCTTTCGTTTCAGATCATTGGCCCAGCTAATAAACGGGGCGATGCCCACACCACCGCCAATCCAAACCTGGTTGGGTTTTCCACTGCGATAATCAAATCGTCCGTATGGACCTTCAAGCAAAGCCGTTGCTCCGGTTTCCAATTTCTTGTTAAGCTGATTTGTATAATCACCCAGTGCTTTCACCATAATGGTTATTTCACCCTCTACTGTCATATCACACACCGTATATGGGTGCGACTCACGGGAAATGCCTTCAGCATGAAAACTAAAAAAATAGAACTGTCCCGGTGTATAGCTCAGTACTTCATCTATCGGTTTTAACCCGATCTCAATAACTTTGTCATTCAGGCGCTCAACTTTCGCCACCCGGAAACGAGATTTTTTCACAACGAAATCAAAAACAACTGACTTATAGACCCAGGCTGTTATCCCCATCACAGAAAGAACGGAGAGATAGATCACCAAAGCGGGGTTGGTACTCAAGGAGAGATCCAGGAAATAGATATGAATCAAACCCAGAATAAAACAGAGCCCCATGAACTTGTGTGAAATTTTCCATTTGTCATAGGGCAGCTTAATCAGAATTGTAAAAATCATCAGGAGAATCAGCCCCCACAATGCCCAGCTGCCAATATTGATTTCAAACTGCCTGTGAACGGGAAACAAGTACCATAATAATCGTCCGGTATCTTCGGGTATCCAGCGAATAGCCAGCATGATGGGATGCACCAGCAACAGCAGAACTGCGACTTTACCCATGGAGTGATGGGTATGGTACATCTTATCAAGCCCTCCGAAATAATCTTCCAGCCATTTCAATCGGGCTGACAGCACAAATGTGAGAGCGAAAAGTGCAAATCCGATCCATGCTGCAATCTGACTACCATAAACAAAGAAAGATTTCGGATTGTGCCGAATAGTTGTCTCAGGAAACGAGATGAACCAAAGCGGAATTACCAGAAATGCAGCAGCCCAAAATAACCAAGGTCCCATTTGTTTTTTCATGACACTCCAGAATTCAATTGGTCTTTCCCATGTTTAAAAGTTAATACAAAATAGAATCCCATCTTCTACCTGAAACAGAAAATAGCTCAATGAGCCCACTCC
>JAWLEH010000031.1:23841-31750 GCA_041686215.1 Balneolaceae bacterium
ACTCCAGAATTCAATTGGTCTTTCCCATGTTTAAAAGTTAATACAAAATAGAATCCCATCTTCTACCTGAAACAGAAAATAGCTCAATGAGCCCACTCCGAAAAGTCAAATAAAGAACTGATGCCTGTTACAAGCTTAAATAATTTAGACCATATGCCCCTCTCTGATTCTTTAGAGAGGGTATGGGGTAAGTTCGAAACAAATAAATCTACATTATTTAAGCTTGTGCTACTAATTTTCAGAACGGTTGACTTTTCGGAGTGGACTCCTCAATAGAATGTTTAAGATTCAGCTGTAAATCATTTACTACCGTATTTTTAAATCTCTTTTCTTATGTAACTAAATTTTCCATTCTTGATTTTTATTAAATAAGACCGATAACATCAGAGCAACTGCAAATAGAAAGAGAGCAAATATCAACCAACCTGCCACTCCCGGAAAAACGGATGTAATCATCAGGTAATCTCGTGTCACACTCCAGATCAAAACAGAGATTAAGATTAAAAACAGTGCAAGTTGTACAAATTGGATTCCTGAATAATTTTTGATCTGTAAATCTAACTTTCGTTTTCCCTTCACGAAACCCCGGGTAATCCTGGTTATCTGCCAAAGAGAACTTATCAGGATCAGTCCAATCAGAATCCAGAGCCAGTTGACCGCTTTTGTAATCAGCCTCATCCCAACCGAACCGAAACCGTTCCATTCTGCCCAATCGCTCAAAATGTGTGATATCAGAGGCCAGCTTCTTGAACTGTTTGTCAGGATCACGATGCCGTCTCCGGTTTCCGGGACAAGATGGAAGTGAGTCATCCATCCATTCCCCTGCCCCCCGCTGAATACAGCCTTTTGATCATTCGGCAGAGTTTCTATAAAATACCCCAGTCCGTAGTGTTCTGAAACAAATGAATAGATACCGCTCACATCAGTTACCGGCGTATAGAGTTCGCGGATACTCTGTTCCGCCAATATATTCTCAACTGAATAAAATTCATCTACCATACCGGACGCCACAAATCGGGCATTATCTTCTGCATTGGCGAATAGTCCGCCGGCTCCTTTTTCCGAATAAACATAGACAGGAATCGGTTCACCCTTCAAATTGTGACCATTGGGAACTGGCGTGATAAAATCATCACTCCATTCATAACTTGAATCTTCCATATTAAGGGGATTCAAGATCTCCTCCTGCATGAACTCTGAAAAATTCCGCCCTGTGACATCTTCGATGAGCAGTTCAAGAAGATGATATCCAACATTCGAATAGTTGAATCTGGCGCCGGGCTCCCGTACAAACCGAACCTCCCGGGTAAGGCTTTCTCTCAATGATGGTTTTTCTTCCCCCGGTGCATATTCCAAACCAAGTTTACCCAGTGTAAGTCCGGAACTGTGGCTGAGCAAGTGTCTGATCGTTACGCGTTCTACATCAACAGCAGTCCCCGGAAAATCCCAGCGATTCAGGTGATGGATTACCGGAACATCCAACCCGATTTCTCCCCTTTCCACAAGTTTCAACACACCCCGGGCAGTTACCGATTTTGAGATCGACTCCACTCGGCACACGGTTTCTGATGTCATTCGAGTCTGTTTTTCCAGGTCTGCAAATCCGTAGCCGTCAGACCAGGTTAACTCTCCATTTTTTATCAGTGCTATGGAGACACCCGGAACTCCGTACCTGTCCATCCACTCGGGAATACCCTGATCCAGTTGTTCCCTGAATCCCTCTTCTGATAATGAAACTATTTGACTGTCACGATCACAGCTACCTGATATAACAAAAAGTATCAAGCAAGCAGCTAAGCGGTTGGCTATAAACTTTTTCATATCCGTATCGTTAACGTCTCGTCGTTATCAAAATGCCTCCCCAAACTGGATGTAAAATCCACTGCCGCCACCTCTGCCCACTCCGTAATCTGCTCGAATATTCGTGGGATCATCTTTGTTGATGTTGAAACGGAATCCGGCACCTGCACTCCATTTCATAGAATCTAAATGAAAGTCTTCATATCTCCTCCAAACCTCACAGGTTGCAGCAAAAACAGTAAAACCAACTCGCCCCTGGAAGCATGACATCCGATAACAACCCCAACAAAATCTGCTTTTTGGTTGTGTAAATACCGGAAAAAAGCAGGCTCGAAGGGCGCGTATGTGCACCTGTTCCGGGCAGTTTAAATTGCGGAACTACAACTGCGCCACACCTGAAACCGGTTTCAGGTGTGGAGCCAAGAGCCGGCAGGAACATGATTTTGTTCTGATAAAGTGAATCTGTTTCTACCACCGATACAGTGTCTTGAGCAAAAAGAGAGACATTCAGAAAAATTGTGACTGCAAAGGTTAATGTCATCAGTTTCATCATGCATTCCCTCAAACGTTACATGAATGTTTTTGAAGAACCATCGATTTACTCTCCTTTTTGATTGATCAATACATCATCCACAGATCGCCTTGGTGAACGCGGCATTTCTTCAGCATATCCGAGTCTGATCAGTAAAATTGGCCGTTCGCAATGATCCAATGCAAGATGTTGTGACAATTTCCCTCTCACCGATTCCACTTCACACGGCATATTCAAATGTGCGTGGCAATTCCAAGAGATGTTGCAATAAGGACAACTCTCTGAAAACTTCTGCCAATATCTACCCAACTATTTTTATCATTGTTTTTGCAGATAAAAAGCATCATGTGCGATGAGCTTCGAATCTGTTTTTCACCTTTGGAGGCCTCGCTCTCCGGTTTGGCAAACGTTTTTGTATATGCTCAACAGGAATTTCTCTTTGATTTTAGAAGCTTCGGTTTGATTGCCTGACCGGTATAGCATCAAAAAGATCATCATCACGGGTATCTCCCGCCGGCGAAATCGTTACTCCAATACACTCTTCCACTTCACCTTCGGGAAGTATTCTACAGTGCTCTTCAGTCCGTCTTGTTTCGCCGATATCGCCAGGTTTTCAAGTGCACACCCAAGACCGATATAGAGTGCGTGATTGTCGGGATCGACAACCGGAAGGCTTCTTTGAAAATCAGGATACATTCGTATGATGTTTCCATCAACCACAAACTTCCACGGCTGCGTATTGTGTCCTGAGGGAGCAAGTATTGCGTGATTTATTCGTTGATTGATGTTCATAATGTTTTTGTGATAACCGGATCTCTTGTGTTTTTTCGAGGAATTTAGTGCGTACTATTTGCAATAATGTGTTCTCTCACTGCATTTTTTACTGTCGCCTGTTCCACAATCATGAGAATATGCCCCCCGGACTCAAAACTCATTAATTCAGAACCCGGAATGGCGGAAGCAGCAAATTCGGCATTGTGATAAAGCTGCAACAGGTCATCTTTTGCGTGGACGATTAGAGTAGGAGCCGTGATTGATGCAATCCGATCGCCCGGCAATGGGGCTTCGTTATCGAAAACTACTCCGGCCGATCGCGGAGCAGCAGGATTCATAAACTCTATTAAGTTGTCCACCTTCTCTTTCTGCAAAGGAGTCAGTTTGGCAATAACCTCATCGCTGGCACCAATCACACCCAACAACTGCTTTTTGAACATTTTCGATACGGTTCGGTACAAAAAATCATACCTGAAGATGGCCTTCAAAATGTTACCTTTTTTGTTTGCATCGGCTTGGACATCCAAAGCTGAAGCAGCCACGCCACAAGACAAGCAGGTGAGAGATGTAACACGATCCGGATGATTTACGGCAAACAAAAGAGCCGAAGGACCACCCTGTGACATGGCTACAACAGCAACTTGATCAATCTCCAGATGATCAAGCAGAGAGGCATACGCATCCGCCTGGTCATCCCAGGTGGCATTTTCCGGAAGGGAAGATCCCAGATATCCAAAGCGCGAAGGGGCAATCCAGTGAAATTGCTCACTCAACGCTACATCAGCAATGAGTTCTCCCTGATCGTACCCGCCTCCGCCACCGTGAATGACCAGGACCGGATACCCTGTGGCATTTCCACCTTCGCTGTACTCGATGTTACCAAACGGAGAGGATATCACTGTACTTTTTTCACTGATCCGTTCGTAGGCTCGGTTCATGTCCTTCAGATACAGAACGGAACCCCAAACTATTAAAATCAGAACACCACCCGTTATCCACAAAAAAATAACTTTTGACATTTTTTGCTTCTCCCTTTTAAGAGTGACTTAGTAACCTGGAAATTGATTCAACATATCGTCATTCAAAACTCCATCCGGAACAGATACCGTCTGATCCGCAAATAAACGGTAAGGAATAGTGCAAAGACTGCAAAAAAGGGTTCTTTTTCTCAACAATGTATGCACATCCCTGACTATTGAAACGGGCACTTAATAATGCCAGATAAAAATTGCCATTAGTGCCGCAGTCCAGCCAACTAATATTGTTAACCATCCGTACGAATTTACAATAACAATGATGCCCACAAGAGACAGACGCAATTCAGATTTGTCTCTGTTATTTTTGTTCATATTTCTCATCCATGTTCTGCTTATGAATGAACTTCTATAACCAATTTAAAACCTTGATGAACATTATTTTGTAGTGAAAACCCTTACAACGGTATGGAGAATCCATTATTCAGATTCTTTCAGTAATCTTTTCCATCGCCTCTGACGATGGCGATAAAACAGTTGCGCGAAAACGTAAATGACCGGAGTCAGTACTCCGGCTTTGATCTCAATTTTATCTGTATAATGAACTTTTCTATCCCCTACCTCATGGAATGTTATTGTATGATTCCAGACACGGGTAAGTAAACCTTTTTCCCTGCTCTCAATAATATTTCTCCTTTTGTCAGCTTTAAGTAACCGTATATTGTGACTACCCAGGGGAATGAGTCCAAATAAATAGAGTTTCAAATTATAGTCCCGGTTAATTTCCCAAGGGTCATCAAAATCATCAGTTCCAACCGGAATGAATTTCAAAACCGGTGCTGCAACAAATTCCAATGACTTTGGCTTTTCTATTTTCTTCCATAATTCAGTTTCACTACACGATAAATGAGTAGATATGCGTGCGATCATATTTGTACGTTTATAATTTTTGCATCCTATTTAACTGATTTATTGGTGAATAATCCGGGGCAAGACTTGTTATTAGGACTCCTCCACTACTCATCAGAGATATTATGAGTTTATGATTCATGATTAATATCATCTTATCCATGTTACGATTGGGATTAACCCAAAACTGAATAAAATGACCAGAAAAATTATCCAGGCACCGTACGTGCCCTATAAAATTCGGCAGCTCATCGGTGAAAAGAGTGCAGAATTTCTGAACATGCTGATCAATCCTAAAAGAATCATAAAGGGCATCAGTGCGCTGCTTGTGGCCAGAAGAACCATTGTAGTATTCATGGACGCAACAACATGGAGATCCTCAAGCTGCGTCGACAGCTACATCGTAAGAAGCAACAGAAGTCCCGCGAGAACCGGGCAGGTGTATACCCCGGTGTGTAAAGAAGAATAAAAAAGTGAATAAGTTGACGATTCATTACTCCCCTCAATCTTATTTTTTTTTGAAATGACATAGAAAGTCTATTATCCCATTGGCCAAAAAACAGACTCCGATTTAAATTCTAACCATCTCAATTTCTTCAACCGGAAGCCAGTCATCCGTATTTCCGTAATTACTTTTGTCAATTGCAAAAGATTCAATTTTTTCTACCCTCTTTAATTCAATAAGAACTAAGTACCTTTTTCCGGCCCATTTTTAAATTTGGCATCAGTCAATTGAAGTTTATTCTGATGCTTTTTTTATCAGTGTCCTTGATTCTTCGGGAGACATTTTCTCAGAATTATACACAGTATTTACGATGGCTTTCGCTCTGATAACCCCTTCTGAATTATTGTTGATGAAGTATAAAACATCGCCTTCACTGACACTTCCGTAGGGTAATTTTCTCCCGGTTGCCCCGCGAATAATCATTGGTTTTCGTCCACCTAATAAACTCCCCAATTCATTTGCTTTTGCATCACGATATACGACATGGTCCATCATTCTATCTCGATTAAATTTAAAGTTGTAAAAGCTATTGAATACCCGCCGGTGAATGAACCCTACTTGAATGAAGTACGGCCTGTTTTATTCAGACAGCCATACACTTCTTCTAACTTTCATGGGCAGTATATTTTCACAGACCTCCTTGCATAAAAAAGAGTTGAACCTGTATCATCGAGGACAGGCAGCATTATTGCTACCCTCGCCATTTTCATTTTACCAGATCGGTTCTCTATTCAAATTCAACAATATCCGCGCGAACTGTTACTCTAACTTTTGTATATACAACAAGATTCAGGATATCCGTATCGTAACGTACATTTGTCAGAGCTACTTTTTGGCCAGTAACCGTTCCATAATCAGCTTCAAAGTTTGTCCAGAGGTCGTCCAGGGCTTCGGCATACAACATTCCTGAACCGCTTACACGTGCGATTGCAAATGTTGCTGCAGTCAGACCCGTGGAATAACTTAAACCAATGATGTGGGCTGACTCAGATTCGCCCTTCACATTTGTAGCCGTGATGGTGTAGTTTCCTTCTTCCAGGTTCACTATGGTTTGATTTGCAGATAAAAATGCACCCGTGTTTGAACATCCTGTAAGTCCAATAAAAGCCACTATCATCACAATGAATGATTTTTTCATACCTATTCTCCTTTCAATTTTGGTTGTTAGCACTATTTAAAGATACTCTCCCAACGTGCGATCTCTGTAAGGAAATCACTATAGCAAACGACGGGATTTTATTAATTGATCAGGTGTAGAAACGATATTGATTCTTCACAAACATTCAGTGGAACACCGGGGTAATAATCATCTGCCTGAATAGTTTGAATTCTGCCTGCCGGTTGAGTTTGTTACTCAGGTGCTAAAGGGGAAATTCAGAACTGAATACTCCAGCCGACACTGGCAGTAAAATCCGGTGATGATTCTGACAACCCGAATGAAAACGTGCTGTTTAACGAGGTTTTAGATGATTTCAGGTACCCCAAACCGGTATTCAGGTTAAGAGGCGGGTCCACACTCCCGATGATTTTTGTAGATCCCGAGATGGACGTATTCACCATCCACTTTCCTCCTTTGAATGCTTTTCCCGCTCCGGCACTTCCGGTTAAAGGATTTATCAGGTCGAGGTCGTTCATATCTCCCATCCTCCAGTACATTGTATCCATAAATAGAAAGATGGTTTGTATTCGGTGAAAAAGAGATATCCCTGTCCCAAAGTCCCAGGCTCCGGTACCAAAACCAGAGGCCGGTCTTGTGAACGGCAATTTTACCGAGGCATTTAAATTCAGGTTCGTCGTTTGAGCAGAAGAGTTAAATATCTGTAGTGAACCAAAAATACTTGGATCACTAAAGCTGGCCTGGCGGTACGAAACGGTATCCGGCAGATCCACACGATGGCGGCCGCGGCGTACCAGGTCCTGATACTGGTTGCCCGTTCCCGATCCGTGCTGACCAACCTGACCATGTCCGGTCCCCCCGGTTGGGATTCCGCCTGAAGTACCATAGGATATCCATGGCGAGCTTTGAACAACGTACGGAATTGTAAATGAAATTCGTGCCCGTTCGCCTGAAATACTCAACCCATTTGTAAAATAGAAGCTTTCGGTTCTCTCTGTAAAAAAATAAGACCCGGTTGAATACTGAAGATTCCCGGAATAGGTAACCTTCTGGGCTGTAACAGATTCCTCTCCTGCTAATGAGAACAGCATAATTCCACAACCGGTTAATATCAGATTTCGAAATGAATGTACCATTTTAAGAGCTCCTTCCCTGATCCGTTCTCATTGTGGTGTCTAATAAACTGACTGCTCCCCAGAAACCTTACGGTTTTATATGCCATACGTTTATATGGAGCTCCCGAGGCTTTCCGAAAAAGGTATAATCAATCGAGCATTGCTTAAATAATTTAGTTTTTT
>JAWLEH010000002.1:0-2064 GCA_041686215.1 Balneolaceae bacterium
ATAATATTTTGAAACTGCCGGTTATAAGACTCGGCCGTAGAAACTCCATCGATAGAGAAATCGGTAATGGTCCACTCTCCGTTTTTCTTCTCCATTTCGTATCCAACCGGTGTTCGCACATCCTCGAGCTGGGCAACCGTCTGAACAGTAGCTTTGTCTCCGTCAACTGAAATTTCTTCATACTCAACATCCGCGCGATAAATTTCAAGGCGGTTTAGAGACTGGTCTCTCACCACAGTAGAAAACAGCGAAACAAATTCGTTCTGCCTATCTTCTGAGAGCTCATCGTAGGTATCCTCGAGCGCATACTGTGCCATTGCACGAAAATCTATCACCCCGTTAATGATCTCTTTAAGTTCATCCCGCTGCTCTTGTGAATAGGAGGTTCCTTCAGGACCAATAAGTTCTTTAATTTCTGCGTCCCGTTCATCCAGCATTTGCCGAATCTCCTGCTCGCTGTCTTGTGCGTTCACAGAACCCGCAAAAATTAACAGAAGAATCGTTACAATTAGTTTACGTGTCATAATGTTTTGTTTAATTGATGGAAAGCTGCTGTACTGGTATACCCGCAGCTTGATAAAGCTTTGCTACTTTTGTATTCAGTTCAAAGGTATTTTGTTTCAACTCAACCCGGGTTTCTAATTCTTTTTGTACCGATTCCAAGAGGTTATCAACATCGCCAAATCCAAAATCGTAATCGAGCTGTTCCTGCCTCACCCAATTTCTGGAAATTGATAAAACCTCTTCAAGTTGCTGAACGCGTCTCTGGGCTACAGCAGCTTCCCTGTAAGATTCATTGAGTTCAAGTACTATTCCGTCCGTCAGGGCATCTTTCAGATGGTGAATGCGCCGTTCCTCAATCTGCGCTCTTTCAACATTCGTTCGGTTTGATAAGAAGTTAAGATTCTGCCGAATACTCAACCCCACAGCAGCAGACGAGTAGTTTGTGCTGTTAATAATAAACGGGTTCGACTGACGCGGCCGGTTTGGGGTGTTTGCATAGCTGCCGGTTAGACCCAGAAACAGTGCCGGGTAATTCTGTGCACGAACCGCCTCAACCTGGCTTTTTGCAGCACTTATACCCGCATCGGCTCCAAGCAGTTCAGAGCGTTCCTCGAGCGCAATTTGTTCATAGTGGCTGTAAGATTCAAGTTCAAAAGGAACAGGATCGAGATACAGATTTTCTGGTTCGTAGACAGTATTACCATCAGAAGTGAGTGCATAATCCCAGATCCTGCGGACATTACCGAGACTTTGATAAACTTCTTCTTTTTGTACTTCAAACTCAGCTTTAAAAATATCAAACTTAAAAACGTCTGCCTGCTCAAGTTCCGGGTCTCCTTCCTCCTCCATCTCATTGAACTGACGCTCAACCTGCCGAAGCTGATCTTCTGCATCGCGCAAAATACGCTCCATTTCAAGAGCAAGCTGATAGCTGAAATAGAGTTCAATAAGCTGAATTTCAACTTCCGTTTGTTCAGCTTCAAACCGAAATCGTGCGGCATCCGCTGCAGATTCAGCCGCATTTATCGCATTGTTAATAGCACCCCAGGTATATATCGGCTGCACCGCACTCAGCTCTGCACGAGTAAAAATCGCCCAGTCTTCCCAGTCATTCGACAGATTTGGATCGAGATACCATTCGTTGGATGAAAGTTCTTCATTCTGACTAACAACTCCCGGAATAACACCGTGTTGTGTACTGAGGTTGATACTTGGCAGAATACGTTGATTTCGAGCTTGCTCCGCCCTGTTATCCGCCAGGTCTACGGCACCGGAAAGATAATCTACCTGACCTGAACGCTCCATTCCCTTTTCCAGGAACTCATCGAGAGAAATGCTGAGCGTATCTTGTGAAAACACAGTTTTCGGGCCCACCAGGCTGACGGCTGTAAAAAGAAAAGTGATAAATAGGTACTTCATCCGTTTGTGTAAGAAATTGTGGTTATTACCAAGGCCACAAACGTACTAAGTTACAGATTATTTAAAAAAGAAAAGCTCCATAAAAATGGAGCTTATTTTAGAATAAATCAGAATAGTATAAAAGCGGAGGGAGAGGGATTC
>JAWLEH010000002.1:2164-88169 GCA_041686215.1 Balneolaceae bacterium
GAAGATAAGAAAACCTGCTGACGATGTACACAAAAGAATCAGCAAATTTTAGCCGAAATAATAAGAACAAAAAGAACTATGACTCTTCCAAAGCCTGTGCACCCGATACAATTTCGGAAATCTCAGTAGTAATGGCGCTTTGTCTTGCCTGGTTATACTCAAGCGTAAGGTCTTCTTCAAGCTCTTTCGCGTTTTCCGTTGCATTATCCATCGCGGCCATTCGTGCACCCTGTTCTGAAGCATTGGATTCTAAAACAGCTCTCCAAAGCTGCATAATTACATAAACAGGCAGAATTTCATCTAAAATAGAGGATGAATCCGGCTCATATATGTAATCTGTATTTGTCTCTTTTTCTTCCTCATTTGATTCATCACTATCAAGTGAGGCTGTATCAACCGGCAGAACCTGGACAACTTTTCGTTCCTGGGCAATAACAGATTTAAATTCATTGTAGCCGATCAGTACTTTATCATAATATCCGTCAGTAAAGGTAGAAATGGCATGCTCCATGATATCGGCGGTTACATCATACTCAAGATTGTCGAAAAACCCGGGGTATTCATCTACAACATTGTATTCTCGTTTTTTGAAATATACTGTAGATTTCCTGCCTACTGTGATGATATCCAGCATACCTTCATCATTCAACTGCTTATAATGATCAGAAATCGACTGTTCAACTACTTTAAACAAGTTGTTGTTAAATCCACCGCATAATCCCTTATCAGAGCCTACGACTACAAGCAATATTCGTTTTGTTGTTTCAGGTTTTCGAAGAAGAGCAATTGAACCATCCGAGGCTGCCCCCAACCGGGAAACAACTTCCTTCAGTTTGCTGGCGTACGGCCGCATGGATGTCATGCGGTTTTGGGCTTTCCGTAATTTAGCCGCAGCTACCATCTTCATCGCCTTAGTGATCTGCTGCGTATTATTTACAGAAGTTATTCGGTTTCGTATGTCCCGAAGATTTGCCATCTGTTATACCTCTTCTGCTGCCAGGATTTGATCAATTACGCTGGTTGCTGTTTTAACAAGCTCCTTGCCAAATTCATCATCCAGAACCCCTGAGGCAGACAGATTCGCCATCTTTTTGCTGAATTTAGCACTAACTGTATCGATGTAAGTATCTTCAAACTCACGGATTTTATTAACCGGAAGTTTATCCAACAGCCCTTCGTTATTGATTTTGAGCAGTGCAATCTGATTCTCTACAGGAAGTGGTTTATATTCGCCTTGTTTCATCAATTCAACTGTTCGCTCACCACGTTTCAGCTGCCGCTGCGTGGCTGCATCCAGGTCTGAGCCAAATTTGGCGAATGCTTCAAGCTCCCTGTACTGGGCCAGATCAAGTTTCAGTGTACCTGAAAGTTTTTTCATCGATTTAACCTGTGCAGAACCACCAACACGGGAAACTGAAATACCAACGTCAATAGCTGGACGTATACCAGAATTAAACAGATCCGTATCCAGGAAAATCTGACCATCCGTAATCGATATAACGTTTGTTGGAATATATGCAGATACGTCTCCTGCCTGGGTTTCAATAATCGGCAGCGCGGTAAGTGATCCGCCCCCTTTAACTTTTGGCTTAAGTTCTTCGGGGATATTATTCATCATCTGCGCTACATCATCATTATCAATGATCTTTGCAGCCCGTTCCAGCAGGCGGCTGTGCAGATAAAATACATCGCCCGGATAGGCTTCGCGTCCCGGTGGCCTTTTTAATAAAAGTGAAAGCTCACGGTAAGCCACGGCCTGCTTTGAAAGATCATCGTAAATTACAAGCGCATGCCGCCCGGTATCACGAAAATATTCACCAATTGCCGCGCCGGCGAATGGTGCCACATAACGCATAGGTGCAGATGAACTCGCAGGAGCGGAGACTACACACGTATAATCAATGGCATCATATTCGTTCAACGTTTTAACAATATTTGCAACAGTTGAGCCTTTCTGACCAACCGCTACGTAAATACAAACAATGGGCTTATCTGAGTCCTGGGTGTATTTCTGATTGATAATCGTATCGATTGCAACAGCGGTTTTCCCAGTTTGCCTGTCACCAATAATCAACTCCCGCTGTCCCCGTCCAATAGGGATCAAAGAGTCAATAGCTTTGATACCGGTTTGAACCGGTTCATCCACAGGTTGGCGATAGATTACACCGGGAGCCTTCCGTTCAAGAGGTACATTTATCTTATCTCCCGTAATGGGTCCTTTACCGTCAAGAGGACGGCCCAACGGATCAATCACACGGCCAAGAATGCCATCACCAACCGGCAGCGATGCGATATTCTTTGTTCGTTTTACCAAGTGGCCTTCTTCTACGGATGTGGAATTTCCGAATAACACAACTCCGGCATTATCTTCCTCAAGATTCAAAACCATCCCGCGAATAGGATTATCCTGCTCATCCAGAGAGTCAGGCAGAACAACCAGTTCCCCGGCCTGTACTTTCGACAGGCCATAAACGCGGGCAATACCATCACCCACTTCAAGAACGGTTCCCACATCATAGGTTTCAGCTTCGTTATCGAAACCGGAGAGTTGTTTTCTTAAAATGTCTGAAACTTCGTCAGGTCTAACTTGACTCATATCCGTACCTAATATTTATACTGCAGCATCTGCTGCAAACTGTTTTTTTAGCTTTCTGATTTTGTGTTTAACAGATCCATCCAATACGGTATCGTTTATTCGTACGATTAACCCGCCCTGTATGGATGAATCGATTGTAAGATCCATTTTAATCTTTTTCCCGGTTGATGATTCCAGCTCCTTTATAAGAGCTTTCTTTTGCTGTTCTTCCGGTTCAAAAGCTGCGGTTACCTGCACATGAAGAATTCCCTGATGCTCATTATAGAGGTTAAAAAATCCTCTGCAGATATCCCCGAGGAGTCCTTCCCTGTGTTTTTCAGACAAAAGACGGAGCAGCCCCAATGTTTCTTTAGACAAGTGCTTCTCAAAAATAGCAAGCAGGGCCTGCTTTTTCACTTCCGGACTGATAACAGGACTTTTCAAAAATACAGTCAGATCTTTGGAATCTTGTTCCGTATTCAGGATAAACCGCATATCGGCCTGCACTTCATCAAGTATATCCTGCTCTACAGCAGATTGCAGAAGAGCTTTGGCATACCGCCGGGCTGCTTTAGGTATCATTCGTTTCCTTTAGTTTTTTGAGAGATCACCAATGAAATTGTCTACAAGCTTTTTGTTCTTCGCCTGGTCAAGTTCCGCATCAATAATCATTGAAGCAGATTTTACGGCCAGTTCAGCCACCTCGTTCCTGAGATCGGTAAGAGCTTGTTTTTTCTCCTGCTCAATTGTCTGTTTTGCATCTTCAACAATTTTCGCAGCATCCTTTTTGGCTTTTTCGATCTTTTCCGTGCGCAGAATGTCTGCTTCTTCCAGCGCTTCCTTACGGATTTTTTGCGCTTCGATTTCCGCATCCTTCAGCGCTTGCTTATTCTCCTGAGAAATCTTTTCAGCCCTGGCAATTGCCTTCTCGGCTGATTCAAGAGAGTCTTTAATACGCTCCTCGCGTTCGTTTAATGCCTGAAGAATAGGCGGAACGGCATATTTCCCCATAATCAGGAGAAACACGACCATTGAGATCAATACCCAAATCGCAAAGCCTGTATTAAATGAGAGGATTCCTCCACCGGCTGCTATAAAGATCATGATTCTGTATGGTTAAACGGTGATACCGAGAGCCAGAATTGCTGTAACAACAGCGGCAAACAGTGCAACACCTTCAATGAAGGCAGCTGTCAAAATCATTGCGCCCCTGATATCTCCGGATGCCTCTGGCTGACGGGCAATACTTTCTACTGCACCCTTACCAATAAGACCGATTCCGATTCCTGCACCGAGTGTAATTATTCCAGCTCCAATTCCTGCTGCTAAGAAACCCATATTGTATACCTATTTGTGTTATTTGTTGTTATTGATTGATATCCGTTGCTACTGCAACATTTGATTCATGCTCGTGTTCGTGATCGTGCTCTTCTGCCGCCATTCCAATAAATACTGCAGAAAGCAGTGTAAAAATATACGCCTGCAAAAGAGCAATAAATGCCTTTAATATATAGAGCGCAGCGGTTAGCGATACCCATATCACACTGGAACCTATACCAACTGCGGGTCCAAAAATATTCGTGAAAATAAAGATCAGTCCGAGAATACAAACAATCAGAATTTTACCTGAAAGCATATTTGCAAACAGACGAATAGCGAGAGCAAATGGCTTGGTAAACAATCCAAGTATCTCTACCGGTGTTAAAATTATCCTGATAAGCGGATGCACACCGGGGAACATAAACACGTGGCGCCAGTGATCTTTTGATCCGCTGAACTGAGTAATGAAAAATGTAATTGCTGCAAGAGTAGCTGTAACCGTAAGATCCGCCGTTGCCGAAACCCCCCAGGGAAAGAGACCAAACAGATTCATGAACGAAATAGCCATGAAAACAGAAAAGAGGTAGGTGATGTACTTTTTATACTTATCAGCCGGAATATATTCTTTGGCGATATCATCGCGTACAAATACAAATAATACCTCAAATATATTGTGCAATACGCCTTTTGGCTCCGAGGTCTTACCAATGCCCCGCTTGTATCGCCGTGCTGCCCAAATCGTAAAGAAGAGTGCAAGGATAATGCCAAACCAAACATACATGAGGTGAGAAGTAATAGACATATCAAGCGAAACAGATGCCCCATCGGCCCGGGTAAGTACCCCGTCTTGCTCCTGAAATTCACCACTTTCAAGTGCAGCAGTTGTACTACTGTAGAAATACCAGTCGCCATCTACCAATAAAATACGTGGCAAATAGATTTTGGCACCTGCTACTTCCAGATAGTCGTGATCAACGATTTTACCCATCACGTCAATCACGGGTTCTTCTTCGCCCTGTGATGCATCATCCTGCGCAATTGCTGTTGGATGAAAAGCCAGCAATAAGAGAATAGTTATTAGCGTACCGCGCAAAATTCTTGTCATGTTGAGGTTACATTCAACCCGGTTTGTTAGTCCTTTTATTCAGTAAAAAAATATTTATTACAGAATGGTAAAGATAAGAAATTAAAAAACTAACAGTAAAACTAAATTGATCAAAAATTCCCCAAATTATCACACCTATATACACCCCAATAGCTAACAGCATCCGCAGTAGTGTAAGTGGGGTATATACGGCAAAAAACGTATCGTTACTCCAGCGAACAGACAGGTATCCTGTAATATAATGAAGCACAATAACTAAAGCTCCGATCAGGTAACCGGCAGCTATTGCCGGAGCGGATCCAGCCGAACCCGGCAATATGAATACTGAGCATAAAATAAGTCCGGCTGCAACGTAGATTATCGCGCGCCGGTTTGCTGATTTATTCATCGTCTTTAGCTAACCTGACCAATATCAGTATTGTGGTTGCCACCCCCAGCAATATGCCACTAAATGTAAACCATGGAAGAGTCTCAAAGGTTTTATCAATCCAAACCCCGGCAATGATGGGTACACCCAACCCTGCGGCAATCTCAATACCGAGTGAAACATATTTCAGATTTTTACCACCGCCGGGTATCAAGACCGTTAGCTTTTCTTGAATTCAGGTTTGGCACCCGTTTTAGCTGAAATGTTACTTACGGGTGATTTTTTTGATTTACCTGCATCAGAACCCATTCTGCATGCACCGTTCATTTCAGCACCCTCTTCTACAATCAGCGTTTTGGTATAAATGTCTCCATTTACAACAGCGGATTGCCGAAGAATTAATTTATTGTTTACACGTAGCTCACCGTCTACTTTACCGGCAATATCCGCATCCTGAGCATTTACATCTCCTTCCACCTTTCCGCTTGAGGTAACAATAAGTTTCCCTTTTGAGGTGAGTTCCCCATCGGTTTTTCCGGCTATACGAATATCATTTTGAGTGTTGATGGTTCCATTCAGAGTCGTTCCCTCACTGATCATATTCAGCGACGGCGATTGGTTTTTTTGTCCGCTCACGGTTTTTTTTTCCTCTTTGTTAAACATGTTCGTTATTCATTTAAATACATTATCGGGTTTTGCGGGATACCGTTTCTCCAGATTTCCAGGTGCAGGTGCGAACCGCTGCTTAAAACTCCGGTATCTGCCACGGTACCCAAAACATCCCCTTTTAGGACATAATCGCCCTGTTGTTTCAATAAATTTGATGCGTGTTTGTATACCGAGTTGATCCCGTTGCTATGCTGTAACTGAATAACAAAACCATAGTTCAGGGTCCATTCCGCATATACTACCACACCATCAGCAATCGACTTAAAGGGCGTGCCTTCACCAGCAGCAATATCTATACCAAAATGTCTATTCTCGGAATCATAGTTCTGGCTTAAACTTCCCTCGATGGGTAACGTTGCCGGAAAATCAGGGGCTCGTTCAAGGGCCTCCGAAAAGATTATCTCATTTTGAGAAAGCATGTCGTATGCATTCAGGAAAGGAAAGTCATTTTCAATTTGCCGATGGGACTCTTGACTGTCATCGCCTGGTGAAATGATCTGAAACGACGTGTCGGGTACAGATTGAAGCACTTGCTGCATATCTCTCAGCTGCCGGTCTCTAGCCTCGAGTGAATCCTGTAGTGTTACCAAGCGTTCACTTATGGCAAGCGCCTCATCACGCAGCGAAGCGTCCTGCTGGTGTTGATAAAGTGAGCCCAAAGGTGTTGCAAAAAAAATAACTGTGGTTATTATTACAGACAGAATTACCACAAAGAGAGTAATTTTAACAATATCCTTCGCCGCAAGTTTGAACGAACTCGATCCATCCGGATCTTGGTCATCTAAAACTACAACGGTAACATCACCCTCGCGTTCGGAAAATATTTTTTTTATGAAATCCCACATAAATCTGTCATTTATTAATTACAACATGGGCTGTAGTTTAGTGTCGGTCAATTTGATTCAACAATGAAGAAAAATGTTCGGCAATTCTCAATCTGCTAAAGCGTCTGGAAAAAACTGCATCTCCTTCCGGCAGATTATTCTGCTGCCAAAGCCTGAAATAAAAGAGTATTTCTTCGGCTGCAGTGGCTGAATCATTTGGGGCAACTACTGAAGCCGCACCGTATTGACTTAAATATTCAGAGGCGGCACCCTGCGGAACGTGCGCCAGTATTGGTTTTTGACTGCCCATATATTCAAATAGCTTACCGGGGGTAACGGCATCAATATATGGGCGTTCTCCCAGCGTGAGGTACAGCAAGTCGGCATTTGCAATGTTTTGTACAGCTTGCCTATGATCAACATAGCCAAAATCTGTCACAACTTCCTCAAGCTTCAGCTCATTTATTAACGCCCGGTGCCGTTTTTCCAAACCACCCTGAAATTGCAGGGATAACCGGTTTTTCAGTTCCGGTAATATTTGTATCGCCTGTTTTACCGAATGCAGGAGCGTATCGGGCTGGATGACGTTATAAAATCTGCCGCTGTGGATAATTGAAAACATGCGATCAGACCCGACAGGTGTTGCCGCCTTGAAATCTTCGGGATCAAATCCATTGGGTATTACTTCAACCGGAATTTTCACCCCATTCGGGATCCTCTTTAAAAATGACGCTTTATAGGCCGGATTTACCACCGAGATAGCATCAGCTGACCTCAAAGCATCTTGTTCAATTTCTTTCATTTTGCGATAGTGCCATTTTGTAGGATACCAAATCCAATGACTTTTCAACCAGTCGTCGCGAAAGTCGAAAACGAGGGGAAGCCCGGTTTTTTTCTTAACAGATGCAGCAATCAGGCAATTACTGTAAGGCGGTGCAGTGGAAAGTATTGCCCTGAATGATTCTGACTGGTGCAATTCTACCGCTCTTTTAACCGCCGGTGCTACCCACCCTTTTTTATTATCGGGCAAATAAAACCAGGACGTAACCCACTTTATAAGCTTTTCTTTAAACGGCCCCGGAGCAACCTTTCGTTTTGTTGCTCCGGATTTATGAAATGGAGTATCAGGCTGAACACGTTCAATCCTGATGCCTAATTGCAAGAGTTCCTGAAGCAGGGTTTCATCGAAGCTTATATAGGCTCCCGGTTCTGGTGCCAGCACCACCGGTTCCCACCCGAAATCACGCAGATATTTTGCGAGTTTTGCCGGCCGCTGTACGCCACTCCCTCCCATCGGCGGAAAGTAGTATGCGATAATCAGAACTTTTTTCCTCACATTTACGATACCGAGTAGTTCGGTGCCTCTTTTGTAATTTGAACGGAATGAGGGTGACTCTCTTTGTAGCTTGCGGCTGAAATCTGTACAAATTCTGCTTTTTGAAGCTCTTCAATCGTCTGCGCACCAACATATCCCATTGCCGCTCGGATTCCGCCGTTCATCTGATGAACAACTTCCCCAAGGTATCCTTTGTATGGCACACGTCCTTCTATACCTTCAGGAACAAGTTTTCTTAAATCATCTTCCACATCCTGGAAATAGCGGTCTTTCGATCCTTTATCCATAGCACTGAGACTTCCCATTCCGCGATAAGATTTATATTTCCGTGACTCATAAATAATCGTCTCGCCCGGAGCCTCATCCACACCGGCAAACATGGATCCCATCATCACCGCCTGTGCTCCCCCGGCAATTGCCTTGGGGATATCGCCCGTCTGTTTGATACCGCCGTCGGCGATCAGTCCGATATTATTTTTGTTAGTATACTCGGCCACTTCCATGACAGCCGAGAGCTGCGGAACCCCCACCCCGGTAACCACACGGGTTGTACATATAGAGCCGGGACCCACGCCAACTTTCACCACATCTGCTCCCGCCTCGACAAGCGCTTCAGCTGCAGACAGGGTGGCAATATTTCCTCCAACAATGTTCAGATCTTTAAATTCTGATTTAATTTTTGCAATCATTTTCAAAACACCCTCAGAGTGACCGTGTGCGGTATCAACAGTTACAATATCCACACCGGAATCAACCAGTGCGGCCACACGCTCCAAAGTGTCGGGAGTAACACCAACAGCCGCACCCACACGCAAACGCCCCATATCATCTTTACAGGCGTGCGGGAAGTTCATCTTTTTTTCGATATCCTTGAAAGTGATCAGTCCGACAAGAATATTGTTTGAATCCACTATCGGAAGCTTTTCAACTTTATACTCCTGCAGAATCTTTTCCGCCTGCTTAAGGTTTGTACCCTGTTTGGCCGTCACCAGGTTCTCTTTGGTCATGATTTCGCTGAGCCGTTTATCCACATAGTGCTCAAACCGCAAATCGCGATTGGTAACGATGCCTATAAGTTCGTTCCCACCTTTTACAATAGGGATCCCCCCAATCTTGTGCTTGCTCATCAGTGCACGGGCATCTTTCACAGTGGCGTCAGGCGGCAGCGTCACCGGGTCTACGATCATTCCACTTTCGCTTCTTTTCACCAAACGTACATGCTCGGCCTGGTCCTCTATCGACATATTTTTGTGAAGCATCGCAATGCCCCCCTCTCGTGCCAGCGCAATGGCCATTCTGTACTCCGAAACCGTGTCCATCGCGGCACTGATGATTGGGGTTTTTAATTCGAGCGTCGGCGTGAGTTGTACTGATAAGTCTACGTCGCGGGGCAGCACCTGCGAATGGTTGGGCACCAAAAGCACGTCATCGTAGGTGAGTCCCTGTCGGGTAATTTTTTTGAACGGGGAGTGGTTATTCATGTTGGGGAGAAATCCTTTCGTTTACATTTTGGTAAAGATAAGAATAACAATCCAACTTGCTTAATCAATCGCTCCCGTTTTTTTATGTCAACTGCGAGGTCTTCAGCGCATCCAGTGAAGTTTCCAGGCTACAGATTCCATCTTTAAAACTGTTCACCCAAAAATCCACGCTTTCACGCCTTCGCTGAACGAGCGGGCAGTTCGTGGAAAACTCTCCTTTTAGCTCGTCGATATATCCCTTTACGTCGTCTTTAACCGTGTATTTTAAATCCTCCGGCAGGTCACCCCATCCAAGCATATCAAACATCTGTTCAATTTGACGATGTTCGAGTTCGGCTTCTCTGAATATGGATCGTAGTACGGGTTCGGGTTGAAATGACCTGGAGATTCTTTGTGCTGTTTCCATCTGTTTTTGAGTGTTTTGTTAACGTTCATCCACAGTATAAAAACAGCCGGTGACATCTTATTGTCACCCCTTTTTATTTCATTTTAAAAATCATACATTATTGATGTACATAAATTTAAGTACATCAATAATGAATAAAAAAGAAATAAACGTTAACGAAGTCAGAGAACAGATTGCGGAATATTTAACCCGGGCCGAACGGGGCGAAGAGTTCATCATTAAACGATACTCAAGAAAAATAGCGAAAATTGTTCCGTATGATGATAAGCATCGTGTGAAGCTTCCGGATCTGACAGACTTCAGAAAATCACTTGGTGTTACATCTGAACAATCGTCCGGCGATCTTCTAAGAGAAATGAGAAACAGTGACCGATAATCTCAATGTATATAGACACGAGCTGCTTAGGCTCATATTACATGCAGGAAGTTCACACACAAAAAGTTCAATCTATACTGCTGACGGATGACTCTCCTATTATAAGTTCACTTACAGAAGTTGAATTTCACTCAATGCTGCATAAAAAACACAGAATGCATCATTTAAATAGTAGTCAGCAAAAACGGATCATCGACAAGTTTAATGATCATCTTCGGGCCGGCCTTTTTGAAATACTACCAATTAATGAGTCCGTCTTTCATACTGCACGATGGGTTTTATCTAAAACAGAGCAACCCCTTCGCACACTCGACAGCCTCCATCTTGCATTTTCTATTACAAACCAACTATCACTATTCTCTACAGACAAAGTACTGCTTGATGCAGCAATAGAATTGAAAGTAGATGTTGTTTCCGGAATTGAATAGAAACGAACTATTCGCTGGTTAAATCCCAACCCGTTCAAAAATCTCATCTACTCTGCGGGTGTGATGTGCCAGGTCAAACGCACTTTCTATCTCATCTTGTGTCAGGTTTTCCTTGATGGTTTTGTCGGCTTCCACCAGCGGGCGGAACGGCTTATGATTCTCCCACGCCTCCATCGCCAGCGGTTGAACAGTATCATAGGCCAGCTCGCGGGAAATTCCTTTATCGATGAGCATCAGCAATAGCCGCTGTGAGAACACCAGGCCGTGGGTTTTGTCCATATTTGCTTTCATATTATCAGGATAAACCATCAGTTTCTCCACAACGCCTGCAAACCGGTTGAGCATGTAATCAAGAAGTATTGTGGCGTCAGGCAGAATGATCCGCTCAACAGAGGAGTGGCTGATGTCCCTTTCATGCCAGAGCGGAACATTTTCATAAGCAGATACCATATAGCCGCGAAGTACACGCGCACATCCGGTTATATTTTCGGAGCTTACGGGATTACGTTTGTGCGGCATCGCTGACGACCCCTTCTGCCCTTTTCTGAAAAACTCTTCTGCCTCACGAAGTTCTGTACGCTGCAGGTGGCGGATTTCAACGGCGATCTTCTCGAGAGTGGCACCGATAAGTGCCAGAGTAGCCAGGTAGTAGGCGTGGCGATCCCGCTGCAGGGTTTGTGTGGATATCGGTGCTGGCGAAATACCGAGTTTCTGGCACGTATACTTTTCTACTTCTGTGGGAATATTTGCAAATGTACCCACTGCGCCCGATAGTTTCCCGAATTCAACATCTTTTGAGGCGGCTTCAAACCGCTCTATATTGCGCTTCATTTCGGCATACCAAAGAGCGCATTTCAGCCCAAAGGTTGTTGGCTCGGCATGAACCCCGTGCGTGCGGCCCATCATAACTGTAAATTTATGCTCCCTGGCTTTTTCTCCAAGTGCGGTGAGCATTCGTTTCAAACCGGTTCTTAAAATTGTGTTTGCCTGTTTCAGCCGAACGCCGTTGGCCGTATCCACAACGTCAGTGGATGTAAGACCGTAGTGCACCCATTTTTTTTCATCACCCAGGCTTTCCGATACCGACCGTGTAAAGGCCACTACATCGTGCCGGGTCTGTTTCTCAATTTCATGGATGCGGTCTACCTCAAATGTTGCTTTTTCGTAGAGTTTTTTTACGTCTTCTGCCGGAATTTTACCCAGCTGACTCCAGGCCCAGCAGGCGGCAAGTTCAACATCAAGCCACGCCTGAAATTGATTCTGTTCAGACCATATTTCGGACATTTCCTGACGTGCATATCTTTCAATCATAAGTGTAAATAGAAATTATTGTACTGGAAGTTTTAGTGTAGTGCCCGATTCAATTGTGTCATCAAGATCCACCTGGTTGATAATAGCCACATCCTCGTGAGAGATATCCATCGGCAGCTCGTCGGGCAAAAAGTTTCTGAACGTATCGGACCTTTCGGTTTGAACCAATTGTATCCGAACAGGTTCTATGTTCAGCAGGTTATCGTCGGTTAGGCGATCAAATTGTGATGGAACACGGGTCAGTGTTTCCTGAAAATTTTCAAATCTTCCTTCAGACGTGTAATTGATAAACCGGTAGATCTGATCATCAAACTCAACGGCATAAATCAACGCTCTTAGATTACCTTCTTCCTGGGTTACGGTCACATCCGCCTGGTAAGCCGTGAACTGATTGCTGCTTTGCGTTTCCGACTGACTATTGACGGTAATTCCTTCCTGCTCAATAAATTGCTGAACAGATCCACGGGCCGATTCCGATTCACCATCAATTCGGAAAATAACAATCGCGTCTTCTGATGGACTCACCAATATAACCTGCCGGGTTTGATTAATAGTTTGCCATTCCTCGGGAACCGGGAACTGGAACTCAAGATCGGGGTGTACAAACTGTCCGTCTTCGACAAACCCATTCCTGGGATTTTCGCCAAATACCATTCCGTCCAGAATCTCCAGATACTTCTCCTTGTTGACAACGGTCTGTTCGTATCCATCCTCACTCCATCCCTGAGCCAGCCTGGGGATGGTCTGCTCCCGTTCACCGGGATCGGGGTGGGTACTCAGCATTGTGGGAATGGTTTGACCCGACTGTTCAGATATCCTTTTCAAGCTCGTAAAAAACTCGGCTCCCTCGGCAGCCTGAAATCCGGTCATCGCTGAATATTCAACTCCCAGCCGGTCTGATTCGCGTTCAGCATCCCTGCCGTAACTCAGGAACAGAAGCTGAGCCGCCTGGCTGCTTAAATTAAGAATACTTCCGCCGGGCAATCCAAATACTTCCTGCCCTAAAACAGCTCCTCCGATCACAGCTATCTGACCAAGCTGCTGCTCAAATGCGCGCTGTGAGGCATGACGTGCTGCAACGTGCCCAATTTCATGACCGATAACTACAGACAACTGCGCCTCGTTATTGAGATGGGCCATCAGTCCGCGCGTGAAATAGACATAGCCGCCAGGTAATGCAAAGGCGTTTACAACAGGGCTATCCAGAACTTTAAAGTAGAATTCTGTTTCTTTGAACTTGCTGGACGTACTCTCGCGGCGCATATGGCTTTCAGCAAGAATTTTTTCACTCAGTTGCACTACATAATCAGTAACCTTTTCGTCATCATAAACTCCATATTCGGCTACAATTTCCTGGTCTACATCTTGTCCAATCTGAACCTCTTGTTCCCAGCTGTAGGCCATCAGGCGTTTATTTCCCGACACCGGATTTTCCTGAATTTTACAGGCACCTGCCACCAGAAGAACAGATAGAAATAGAATAGAATGCCGTAGCAACTGTCTCATAATTTGTCTCCTCTATTATTCAATTTTATAAAAGGTACAATATTGATAGCATTTATACAGCCATTTCACCCATCAATTACTAAATCTCCGCCGCTGTTTTGTTGCATGATTGCCGAAATATGTTTGAAAACAAGATATAGACCCAGTGAATCGAGGGTGCAATAACGTTTCAAAAGTGTCGGCACAAGTGCAGTTTGCTGCGAACTTAACGCGCGGGATTTCATGCATAAGTAGGCATGCATGGCAGAAATACCATCCCTGATCCGGCAACGATCATCCGATATTTGATAATACGGATCCATCACTCTCTGCTGGTCTCCAAGAGTAAACAGATCCAGTGTAATATCAGAAACCTCAAATGTTTTACGGTTAAAATTATTCAGCCGGTATTCTGCCTGAAGCACCGAATAGAGTATTTCTTTCAGGCTTAGCCCGCCGTTCATAAACCGGTTATAGTAGCCATCCTTGATAATTACACTCAAATCAATAAACCTGTTCTGTTCTCCCGCGGGACGTTTATGAAGTATTTCATTCAGAAAACTGTACTGCTGAGCGTACTGTTCTTTCTGCTCTTTCATCTCTCTGCTCAGCTTAAAGAACGCCTGCCGTTCAAAGGGCGAAAACTGGACAATAGATCCACGGTTAAGGTCCGGGATATCCATCAACGCTGTAACAAGGTCGGCATGGGGCGTTTTTGATACATCCTCATCGAGCCACTGGGTGTGAACTAATTCTCCCGAGCGCGTTAGCGTATGACAGGAGAACTGGAAAAGGATAGGATCATACGGGCGTTTTGCTACCTCATCGGGCACCGGATGTGTGGCGGCTTCAAAATCAATAAAATGCAGCGGGCCGGCCAAATTCGTGATGTTCCTCAATAGTGGTTTGGCGAAGATCAAGGGCAGATGTTTATTTTTTGCATCCAGAAGCTGCATTGCTTTACGGTGATACATCGAAATTTTCTGGCCGGTGTGATGGATCACTTTGTCCGCATCGGAAAAACCGGCCGACTGTGTTACCTTTTCCTGGAATTTTTCAATCTGCAATGTCTCTTCCTGCACATGATGGCCTATCAATTCAAAGAGATGGAGGTGCTTATTCTGTACATCCGATTCAGGGAAATGAATATCCCAGCATCCATCTTCATGGCGATTCTCAGATTTCCGAAACGAGCAGTTCCGGCATCCGAGATGCACCTGATCCACAATTTTTCGAGCCTCGCTCTCATGTAAATTCCGCACTTTTTGTATCGCTTCCCCGAGGCTGTCACCGGAGAACCATGGATGACTTATTCCGGACGGAATTGCCTTCAGTATTTCGCGAACCTTGTCCGTTCCGTCAGCTTCAGTGAAGAGATTTTGCAGAGCACGCTGCGCTTCAACGTCAATAGAACCAACTCCCTGGGTTCTTCTGTATAGTTGGTCTGTTTCGGCTTTGTATGATTTCAAAGGAAACAGAAACGTACAGCGTATATTCACGTCGGGAAATGCCTCTTGCATCACATAATACCTGTAAGCTGCTTTTAGTAAATATCTCTCAATAGACTTGCCCCGATTTTGCCTGCCAAAAATTGAATTACCGGAATTCTTTACGGCTTTTCCGTGAATCTGCACCAAATTAAATGAATCCTCCTTTTTTACCAGGATTGGTATTCGGGCCCGGATGGAATCATGAAATATAACCGCACCACAAATTGTAACGGTATCTTCTTTTAGCCATTTTACTGTCTCCTCAGCTGCTTTCTCTGTACGATCGGATGTAAACCGGATATTAGGATATAGCTGTGCAAGTGATTCGCGCAAAACCCGCTTGGTTTTTCTGCGAAAAAGATCTTCCCGCCGATCATTGTAGTTTTCACGGTTTAAAAAGTTGAGTTTTAGCGGACAGGATACGATTTCCCGAAATGTGTAATCGCGAATCGTTGTATAATCGGTCTCTTTCACTCGTTTCGGCCCACAATATTCACCTCAGGTTGCAGCTCCACACCAAATTTTTCCCTCACAGAATTGCGAATCCGCATGGCGTGTTCGAAAATCTCTTTACCTGTAGCCCCACCGTGATTAACCAAAACCAGTGCCTGGTTTTTGTAGGTCCCCACATTCCCAACACGTTTCCCTTTCCAGCCGGTCTGCTCAATCAGCCAGCCAGCAGGTATTTTATACTTATCATCACCCAGCCTGTAGCGGGGAATCTCGCTATGTGTTTTCTGCAGCCTCTTAAACACCGATTCATTTACAACCGGGTTTTTAAAAAAACTTCCCGCGTTTCCAATATCCGCAGGGTCAGGTAGTTTATTCTGGCGGATGGCCACCACGGCGTTAAACACATCTTCAATTCCGGGGTCTTCAATGCAGTTCTCCTGAAGATAACCGGCAAGGCTTTTATACCCGGTATTTATCTGATGATTTTTCTTCGTCAGGCGTAAAGTCACATCACATACCACCACTTTACCCTTCAATTCCTGCTTAAAAATACTGTCGCGATACCCGAAACGGCACTCTTCGGATCTATACGTCTTAAATTCGCCGCTTTGAATATGAAATGCCGTTAACTGGTGGAAACAATCATCTAACTCTACACCATATGCCCCGATGTTCTGTATGGGAGCGGCACCGGTTGTACCGGGAATCAACGCAAGGTTTTCGATTCCTCCCAGGTTGTTCTCAACTGCATTGGATACAACGTTGTGCCAAGCTTCCCCGGCGCCAACTTTCATTAAAACAAGATCTTCTTTGGTTGGAGTAATTGTTATCCCTGGAATTGAAATTTTTATGACCGGCCGGTCGGGATCGTTCAAAAAAAGCAGATTACTCCCGCCTCCCAGAATTATCGGGTCGGTACCCTCAAAGAATCCACTACTGTAGAGAGCAGACAGTTCTCTCGGTTTTATTATTTCGGTAAATCTTTTCGCCTGAACCGGAACCCCCATCGTATTCAGCTGTGACAGATCGCGGTTTTTTTCGATTACCGGCCCGCGTGAAATATTGACGTACTTCTGAGATGACATTAAATAGCTCCCGTTTCCGACGCGGTTCGGTTCTGAACTTTGACACGCACTTTCTTCACCCGGTTTTTCTCAACGGAATGGATGGTCAGTTCCAGGTTTTTATACGACATGCGTTCACCAACATTGGGAATCCGTTCCGTCAGATGGTAGACGAGCCCCCCAAGCGTTTCAAATTCATCCTCGGGCGACGCAACTTTTACATCCAGAATTTCATCCAGGTCGTCAAGATCTATTTTGGCGTCAAATACATACACACCGCTTTTAAATCTCGTGTAAAGCTTTTCTTCGATGTCGCCATATTCATCAACAATATCTCCTACAATCTCTTCCAGGATATCATCAAGTGTAACAATACCTTCAGTTCCGCCATATTCATCCACAACAATAGCTATATGAGTTTTTTCGTGCTGAAAATCACGGAGCAGATCATCCAGTTTTTTCGTTGCCGGTATAAAAAGAGCCTTTCTGGCAATCGTCTTCCAATTGATAATGGAATCTTCCATTTCGCTGTTAATATATGGCAGCACATCTTTCGCGTAGATAACGCCAATGATCGAATCGAGATCATTATCAAAGAGTGGCATCCTCGAAAGTCCTTTTTCTCTGATCAGACTGATGACTTCCGGAAGCGTGTTATCCACAGATACCGCCACAATATTCACGCGGGAGGTCATTATTTCCCGAACAGATATGTTACCAAACTCAATCACGTTTTCAATTATTTCGCGTTCATCACCGTGTATAGAGCCCTCCTGCTCACTCACCTCCGCCATTGTCTTGATGTCCTCCGACGTCATTCGGTTTGAGGGTTTTGGCAGGGCGCGTTCAAGTACCATAGTACTTTCAGCTATCAGTTTAGAAATCGGCGTGAGCAGTATAAAATTCGTGTATATGAAAAGACTGACACCTCTCGATATTTTCAGCGGATTATTAATAGCTATCACTTTCGGTGTGATTTCGCTGAGTATTAAAATCATAAAGGTCAATACAATTATTTCCACTGTATACACAATAGCAGTTGGAAATCCGTAAAACGCTGCAATCTTTCCGGTCATTACCGCAGCAAGTACAGAACTGATGATGTTGGCAAACGTATTGCCAATCAGAATTGTGGCGAGCAGCCGGCGTGGTTTTTCCAGCATAGCCAGGATCCGCGAGTCGGCCCGGTTATATTGTTCCGAGCGAAAAAGCTGGTCCATATTGTTGACCAGAGAAAAGAACGCAACTTCTGACCCGGAATAGAGAGCACTTAATAAAAGCCCGAGAATCATAACTGAGGCTTCCACAGTGAGAGTCATCATGTTGAGCGCCTCACCATATTCTGCAACCGCAAAAAGCAGTTGCTTGAAGAGATAAGATTCAGGGGTACTCGGAGGTTCGTCCAATGGTTCCGGATAACTGGTTTAATTTTTAGAGGTTCAATAAAGTAAGTCAACTCCGAAAAGTCATACGTTTGTGCATATGTGGTAAAAGCTTAAATAACTTAGGTTTATTTGTCCATACTCACCTCATCCCTCTCTAAAGATTCAGAGAGGGTGTGAGGTCTAAATTATTTTAAGCTTCTTACCAACATCCGTTCTTTATCTGACTTTTTGGGGACTTATAAAGTTTAATAAAAAAAGGTGACAGTCAAACTAAACCAGACTGTCACCTTTTTAAAGGTATTAATTATTCCGCTTTAATATGGTGAGAACCGTTAAAAAGGCAGGTCATCGTCCATATCATCAAAACCCTCGCCAATATTGGCAGAGCTTCCCATTGGCTGACTTTCTTTTTGCCCGCCTGATGATGCTGAAGATCCCATATCATTTCCTCCGCGACTATCAAGCATCTGCATGTTCAATGCTTTAATCTCGGTGGTATATCGCTTTTGGCCATCTTTATCTTCCCACTGCCGGGTTTGAATCGGGCCCTCGAAGTAGGCAAGAGATCCTTTCTTCAGATATTCCTGGCAAATCTCAGCCAGTCTGCCCCAGGCTACAATCCTGTGCCATTCGGTATTCTCTTGCTGCTCGCCGTTTCTATCCTTATAGCGCTCTGTTGTTGCCACACTGAGTGTAGCCACAGCTGTATTGGATTGAGTATAACGCACCTCAGGGTCGGCCCCGAGTCTCCCGATTACCATTGCTTTATTTAGTGAACTCATATCGAACTCCTCTTTTTATTAGTATTTAAATCTATTTATATGAACGAAAAATTACGATTTCCTTACACTTTTTTTTTAACGAAGTGCATCTTCCAGCTCCAGGGAAGCATCACTGCCCTCGTCACGGTACTTAATTATGATAGGGCATGAAACATTTAACCCTTCCGTTTTGGCCCACTCGCCTGATACCGGGCGTGTTCCCGGAACCACTATTGCGCGTTCCGGAATCGCAGCTCCTTTGCCCAGCATGCTTTCATGAACACAATCATACACAGGTACCGACTTCGACAGGGTGACGCCGGGGGCAAGAACGGCACCTTTTTTAACAAGAATTCCTTCTACAATTACACTGCCGGCACCAATAAAGCAATCATCTTCTATAACAACCGGGCTAAGTCCTACCGGTTCCAGTACACCGCCAACCTGTACTCCGGCTGAAAGGTGCACGTTTTTTCCGATTTGCGCACAGGATCCCACAAGGGCATGGCTGTCTACCATGGTACCTTCATCCACATACGCTCCGATGTTCACATATGCCGGCGGCATCAAAATTACACCGGGTGCAACATAGGCTCCCCTGCGAACCGAAGATCCACCCGGCACGAGACGTACGTTATCTTCAGGTGAAATTATGCGCGGTGGCAGATTATCCTTATCAACAAATCCTTCGTAAATGCCTCCATAGGCTACATTTTTTCCAGCTTTAAACGCTTCTAAAATTGCCTCTTTAACTTTTACGTTTGCCACCCAACGCTCGCCGTCAGGATTTGCCGCGCGAACACTACCTTCTTCAAGTTGATCTAAAATTTCATTCCAGCTCATTATTTATTTGTTTTTTTATACCATGTTTCAATTTCTTCGTCAATCTGCATTAACCCGGCAACATCTTCCAGTTCATCTGCAAGAAGCGGCAGCCGGAGGCAGGGGGTTGATATCACTCCTTTCTCGTGTAACAAGTGTTTTACAGGTATCGGGTTTGATTGCGAAAACAGTGCAGCAACAGCCCGTTTCCAAAGCGGGAAGAGTGATTCCGTTTCTCCGGTAAGACATTTTTCCGTATAGAGTGTAGTAGCCTCCGGCCAGACGTTTGCTGAAACAGAAACCAACCCCTGGCATCCTGCCGCCCTGAAAAATGCCAGTAGTCCGTCATCTCCGCTAAACAGCGAAATCTCCGGAACCATTTCCCGAAAGGTCTGATAGGTTTTGATATTGCCGCTGGCTTCTTTTATTGACCAGAAGTTCGGATGACTGCTCAATATTTTTGCAACATGAGGGTAAAAATCTATGCCGGTTCTGGAAGGGATATTGTAAAGCATACAGGGTTTTTCTGCGGTATCCAGTAACTGGCTAAACCATGCCGCCTGCCCTTTTGGTCCGGGCTTCGAATACAGAGGTGTTACCATCAAAAAAGCATCAATATTAAGATGGTTACACTTCTGTATCCACTTTTTTTGGTGATCCAGGTTCATACCGCCAACACCTACCATCACGGGCACGGCTACATTCATTTCTGACACATGCTGAACTACGGCACTTTTTTCTTTCTCGCTCAAGGCCAGGCCTTCTCCCGTACTCCCAATCAACAAGATGCCATTACCGGCAGCATCCTGGCGTTCAGCAACCCGCGAAAGGCTTTCAAAGTCAATACTGCCGTCCCGGTTCATTGGGGTGATTAAAGCTGTCCATAATGTGGTTTCCTGGGTCATGATTTGGAAAATTCTTTATCAAAAAGGTCACTAAATTCATAAAATCCGGGCACAATTCCGGGATCGTTTAAAAGCTTTTTTGCAGCCCAGATCGCTCCTTCTGCAAAGAGTTTCCGGTCGTGCGCTTCATGCTTCAGGTAGATTGATTCATTGCGGGTTTTAATATGAAGTTCATGAATTCCTTTAACGTCTCCCATCCGGCTGGAGGATATCTGAGCATCAAGGTTCAGCCACTTTTGCCAGGATAGAGCTGTTCCGCTTGGAGCATCTTTTTTCTCTGTATGATGGGTTTCATGGATGTGAAACCGCGGATTATCCAGCATATCGCTTCCCTCGCCGAATAGATGAAGTGCCTTGCGTACAAGGTTCATCCCAAGACTAAAATTTGAACCGATCACCCACTTTGTCCCCTGAGCCTTTACTCTCTCAGGCAGATCCTCGGGCCAGTTATAGCCGGTTGTACCCCAAACTGCCGGTATTTTTGCCTCAAGAACAACTTCTACAATTTCTTCTGCAGCGTCCCCGGGCACAAAAATGATAGCAGCATCCGTACCGGCCAAAGCTTCAGGTGTAGGTTTGTGTTCTTTATCAAATGGTACGGCAGCGTCACCCAGCTGATCTGCAATCGCGCCGCCGGTTTTGCCTGTTCCAATTACTGAAAACTTCATTCCGGTGATTTTTCTTAGGTTTTGATTGTAATGAATTCATTGTGAATTTTGCGAATGGTATGCTCGGCATCATTACTATTCACTAAAAAGCACAGATTGTGAGAGCTTGCCCCATGACAAATCAAGCGGATATTCACATCTTCGAGGGTACCAAAAACAGGACCGCTGAGTCCCGCCGTTGCGTGCAGGTTATTTCCTACAAGCGCTATAAGCGCCAGGTTTTTTTCAATTTCAACGTCACAAAATGTACGGAGCTCATCCAGCACCCGATCGTTTAATTTGTCGTAATCGTCAGACTGAACATCTGTATCCAGGGTCATGCTGACTGAAACTTCGCTGGTAGTAACCAGGTCTACACTAATGCGATATTTGGCCAGGATATCAAATACTTTAGCCAGGAATCCATAGCGATGAAGCATATCAAGGCTATGCACCGTTAACAGTGTCTGATTTCGCCGCAGGCTGATGGCACGAATCACCGGCTGACTTTTGGGTTTTTTCACAATCCACGTGCCTGGTTTTTCAGGGTGAAAACTGGATCCCACATACACTCGGATTGATTTTCGTATAGCCGGCTTGATGGTTGCCGGGTGAAGCACCTTAGCGCCAAAAATCGAAAGTTCAGCAGCTTCGTCAAAACTCAGCTCTGTAATTGGTTGCGCATTAGGCTCAATACGCGGATCAGTGGTATAAATGGCGGTAACATCCGTCCAAATCTCAAGCACGTCAGCGTCGAGTGATTCTGCGAAAAGTGCAGCAGAGTAATCACTTCCACCTCTGCCAAGAGTGGTAGTTGCCCCGGCCGGTGATGATCCAACAAATCCCTGGGTAATTACACGGTGGCTCGAAATCAGTGCCCGAAGAGATTTATCACTTAACCTGCGGATCTCATCAGGATCCGGTTCGGCACTTCCGTGATTATCATCCGTCCGCATCACTTCACGGGCGTCAAACCAGGCAGCTTTTTCACCTGCTTCATTCAGAAACTCTGTAAACAACAGCGACGACATTCGCTCTCCGCATGCAAGAATCTCGTCTTTTTCAGCAGCATCTACAATTTCATGATCGCAGAGTTTACGAAGTTCTTTTATGACTCCTGCAAGCTTTCCGGATACTGGGTTAGTCGTATTCAGTTCTGATGCAATTGTCAGGTGTCTGGATTCGATATCATCAACCAGTTTTTGCTTTTCACTGCGGGGTAATGTAGTACAAAGTTGAGTTAGCAAATTGGTTGTTCCTGAAGTTGCACTTACAACAATAAGTTTTTTATCAGGATCTTTGGCAACAATATCGGCAGCCCGTTTCATGGCCTGAGCATCAGCCATACTGGTTCCACCGAATTTAGCGACTTTTAAAAGTTCAGGCATTTCAAATTTTTTGTGATTTACAGCTTCACAATATAAATAAATGTTGCATGGGAATCAGACTGGAATTACACCCCTTTGCAACTTTAAATACATTTTTTTGCCAAGACATTGGTAAACTTCGGAAAGAGAATTGTTGTATTTACAAATAGATTTGTATCTTGCATAGCTGTTAAACTATTGTATTGTAACCAACTTCAATTTAACCCTACAAGGTGATTATTTATGCCAAGTGGAAAGAAAAGAAAACGCGCTAAAATTGCGAAGCATAAACGTAAGAAGCGTCTGCGTAAAAACCGACATAAGAAGAAAAAGTAACATCGGTTTGTTTTAAAGAAATTAAAAAAGGCACGCATGGCGTGCCTTTTTTATTGGGAATGACTTTTTCTTAAGCGGCCTCTACATGAACCGTATCGTCCACAAGTTCAACAACCCGCTTGGCTTTGTAAAGCAGGTGAATCAATTTACGATCAACAAACTTGTGAACATCTTTCAGGCTCTCAAGACCTTCAAATGTGTACTGGAAATAGGAGATCAAATTGATTGCACTCAGGTATTTACCCTCGCGGTCGCCGTCAATTTCAATGTGCCACCGGGTGATGATTTCGTCGCTCAGTAAAAGCTCATTCACTTTTTCACTGGCCTCGTTCATCCACTCACTGGCTTTTTCAATCCTGAAATTTGCATCGCCGTTTGAATGCGCGGGCTGACATGTTTCTTCCCGGAAATACCATGACACCTCAATATCAATTACCGGATCCACACTGCTTTCTGCATATGTTTCGGCCTGAAGGACCGGGTGATTTCCTGTGCCGTCAAGTTGACGGGCAAGGGATGCCTCCCGGAAACGATCCCAATCAAAATTGATAGACATAGATTTAAGATGTGTTGTCGTTTCATTCAGGTCAATCGAAATTTCGAGCCCGGTTGCATTAATTTTAGACTCTTCCCACGTCTTAAATTTAACTACATTAATGTTTCTCTTGAGCAGTGATCCGTTTATTTTATTCACGATCGACTGAAATATAGGGTATTCCATACCTCGTTTTACGTTTAGTTATCTTTATCCTTTGCAAACCCGAAATGAACAATTACTATACGTTAATATATCTAACCCGCCACCTGAAATCCAAATGCAAAGGTGCCGTTTATACCTATGGGTATTCGCCACATAAAAATGTGTGGGAAGGATATTTTACAAGAGGTGAGGATGAATTCCGGCTTATATTTAGCGCTGACAGCCGCGAAACGGCACTTTTCACTGATACATTCCGAAATCCAAAAAAGGCAAATGTTACCAGTTTTTTCGATTCATTTACGAAAAATATAATAAAAGAGGTTCATCTTGCTGAGGGCGACCGATGGCTTTCACTCCAATTTGAATCGGGCGGCGAACTCCTCTTTCAACTTTTTGGAAATACTCCAAACATCTTTCTAATACGAAATGATATAATCATAGAATCTTTTAAAGATCCCGATAAATGGACCGGTTCTGAAAAACCAACACCCCGCCCGCCTCAATCCATGCCGGAACTGAAGCCGGGCTGGAAACCTAAAACCGTGATTACAAAAACGGACCCAAAATTTCCCAGGCATCTTATTGCACCCGTGATTGATCATTACAATCTTAAAGAGAAAGATCCCGCGTATATTCGTGAATTAACCCTCGGGTTGTGCCGGCGAATGAAAGAGCAGGCACAGTTCAGAATTTTAGGAGATGGCAATCTCTGCCTGCTGCCAAAAGAAGCATTGCCCGTTGAAGAAATCAAACAATTTGATAATTGCAACGATGCTATTCGTCACGCCTACTACAAAACCTCCCGCGAGAGACGGCTTTCCAAGCGGATAGAAAGTATTCGGCCAAGGCTGCAAAGCGCAATCGACAAGCGTATGCGTACCATCAACCAACTTGAGAAAGCGGATAAGGCTCTGGAGCGAGCCGACACCTACGAAAAATACGGCCACATTTTAATGGCTCACGCTCATGAAAACATACCTCCCGGCAAAGATACCGTAACTCTGCCCGACTTCTATAACCAAAACAAACCCGTTGAGATTGCTGTGAAGCCGGATCTTTCTGTTGCGGATAATGCCCAGAGATATTACAGCAAGAAGAGTAAAGCAATCAACCGCGTTGAAGAATCAAAGAAACGATTAAAAACTCTGCAGCAGGAACTCAAACAGCTTAAATACATTCAGGAGTCGTTCCTGAATCTGGATAAAATCTACGAATTTGATGACTGGCTTGACGATCACCGTAAAGATCTGAATCGCCTTGGCGTTCTTTCGCAAAACCAGCAGACTGAAACTTTACCGTTCCGCAGGGCTGAAATTGATACCCACGAAATCTGGATCGGGAAAAACGCAAAGAGTAACGATAAACTGACCTCCCTTGCCCATAAAGAGGATGTTTGGCTGCATGCAAGAGGCGTTGGCGGTTCACACGTGGTAGTTCGGATGAATAACTCCAAAGAGTACCCGCCGAAATCTGTCTTGTTAAAAGCCGCTTCAGTTGCAGCCTGGAATTCTAAGGCAAGAGGCTCAAAACTGGCGCCGGTTATTATTACAAAACGAAAATATGTTTCCAAACCTAAAGGGTCTCCCCCCGGCACCGTGCGTGTTCATCGCGAAGAGGTTGAAATGGTTGAACCCAAAAAACTTTCAGAATGGAAAAATTAACGCTTAAGAAACCTCTTTTTTTGTGTGGTATGATGGGATCCGGAAAGTCAACGATCGGGCAAATTTTGGCAGAAAAACTGCATGTGCCGTTTCATGACCTCGATGAAATGATCGAAGATGAAGCCGGCATATCGATCCCCGAGATTTTTGAGCGGGACGGTGAACAGAGGTTCCGCAAACTGGAGCGTAACGTGCTCATTCGGGAGTCGCAAAAGATAAAAGGTGTGATGGCACTTGGCGGCGGTTCCTTGCAGCATCAAAGAATAATAGATCATCTGAAAATATATGGATGGCTCGTTTTTCTGGATGTTGATCAATCCGTACTTTTAAAGCGTCTACAGGGAGATTCCGGCAGGCCTATGCTTAAACAAAATGACGAAGACGGCACGGCCGATCAAAACTTCCAAAAACTTTTGCAGGAGCGCAGGCCTCTCTACGAACAAGCAGAAATTACAATTCAAGCGTCCAGGCAAACTCCTGCAGAACTTGCGGATTCAATCATTAATAAACTCTTGATTTACGATGCCATCTATTCAAATTAAGACCTCGTCCTGCTCCTACCCATTTCTATGCGGCAGCAATATCCTGGAAGCGTCTGTAAAAAAATACACGGATCAAATGCCTTTCAGCCGGTGTTATATATTGGTTGATGAAAATGTTTGGGCTTTTCATAAGGCTCGTATAAGGGCTGTTTTTGATGACTGCCCGGCTGAATACATCGTAGAACAGATTCCTGCAGGTGAACAAAGCAAGTCTGTAAAACAGTGGAACTTATTGCTCGACAAACTTTTGGAATCCGGTGTTCGAAGAAATACCCCCCTTTTTGCGGTGGGCGGCGGAGTAACAGGAGATCTTGCCGGGTTCGTGGCAGCATCCGCCTTGCGCGGCATTCCGCTGGTACACTTACCCACTACGCTGCTGGCCATGGTAGACAGTTCTATCGGGGGTAAAACGGGTATTAATCATGCCACGGGGAAAAACCTGATTGGTGCGTTTTACCAGCCTCAAATGGTTATAGCCGACCTTCAATTCCTTCATACACTTCCAGAAAGAGAATGGGGAAACGGCCTCAGTGAAATTTTGAAGTATGGAGCCATACAAGACGCGTCCATTTTTGAACGGTCTGCTATTTTCAAAAAACCTGAGCCCCTTCAAACAAGCCAAAAATCTTTAGAAGATCTTGTGCTGACCTGTGCACAAATAAAGGCAGACATTGTGGAAGCTGACGAGTATGAGGCTGGACAACGAGCCTATCTCAATTTTGGACATACGTTTGCACATGCCATGGAAAAAGTAGCTGACTTCAATAATTTAAATCACGGTGAGGCCGTTTATCTTGGGATGCTTGCAGCCTTGAAACTGTCTGAGACAACAGGTGCTCCGGTGAATGATTCGCTCCTGCAAAATTTCCGGTCTCTTTATTCATTTCGGGTTTCAGAAGATATGCTGCCCATAAAGCAGTTGATGGCGGCTATGAAAAGCGATAAAAAAGTTATCGACGAAAATTACAGGTTTGTATTATTAAATAACTGGCAACAACCTGAGCTAAAAACAGTTAACAACCATGAACTGATTGAACAGGCCTGGAATTCTGTCTATCAAGAACTTCGATAAGGTAAACTAAATTGCTTCTACGCTGGATCTACAAAACCTGGAATTTTCTACTCAGATTGTTTACCTATGCCATTCTATTTGTACTGGTTCTGTCTGCAATTTTGATGGGAATCCTTCAGTTACCGGCATCAAAAATCTATATTGTGGGCCAGGTTCAGCAGGCCTTTAACAACCAGCACAGAGGCACCATTGAAGTTGGTGAGCTGAACGGGCTTCTCCCCTTCCGGGCTGAACTAAATGATGTATCGTTCTATTCACCTGATGATTTAGAAACACCCATTCTGTCTGCCGATCAGCTTTTTGTATCTTTGGATGTCTGGAACCTGGTTCGCGGAAATATTAATATCACCGAGCTGGATTTACGCTCACCCGAACTCTCACTTGCACGCCATGATGAAAAGATAACGATAAATACAGTTTTTGAACGCAAAGAACCCCGCCCAAACGATTCAGCCGGGGATGCAGGAAATCTCATTCAGAGATTTACAATTTTTGCACCGGAAGTCCATGTCACAGACGGCCGGATAACTTCGGCCGCTTCAATTATGGATCCGCCTGAAAAGCTCAACCTGCCGGATACACTTTCCTTTACCAATATTACCACCACACTTCTTGTTGAATCACTCGAACAACAGCAATTTGTTGATATCATTTCATTTTCAGCATCCAGCAATATTGATGATGCCAGGGAAATTGAAATGCAGGGACAGTTATTCAGTGACGGAATTTTTCTTGAGCTTAACGGATTCGAATTTTCTACCGAAGTACTTACCGTTGAGCTTTCAGCAGAAAGCACACCCGTAGATATTTTTTCAGGAGACTTACGGCAGCAGTTCTCAAATGCAGCATATCGCCTCGATGTTAACCGTTTGAATATCGATGCCCCCGTACTAAACCGGTTGACTGATTCTCCAAAATTCAGACACTCCCTCGAAATCAGTGGTCTTGCTGAGGGTACACTCGATTCCCTCTGGCTGGATAATATTCAAGCTACAAATGGGGAATCCTACCTGATTGCAGATGGCCTTTTTGAACAGATTCAAAACGACCTGTTTACCTATGATATCGCAATTTCAAACCTGGTACTCAATACGGCAGATATAAGCGAAGCTATACCGGAGAATCAGCCACTCAGGAATCAAATTCAGCAATACGGTACGGCTATTTTACAGGGAAACTTTTCGGGAGGATACACCGATCTGCAGGCTCGTTTCAATATCGAAACGGATACGGGAAATGCTGACTTCGAAACCGACGCCAATTTTGGTACGGATTCCACATTTACATTTACGGCTGATCTCGACTCTCTGGACATCTCCCCTTTTGCAGGAGATTCAACCGGTTCATCCATCCTGAACGGGAGCATTATCGCCAACGGAAGCGGATACGGAACTTCATCATCTGCCGAAGCAACGTTTCGTTTAGCGAGCAGCCGTTTGTTTGATCATGGCTTCGAAACCATTTCTTCTGATATAACTGTCAGTAACGGTACAGGAGAATACTCTGCAACTGCTGTTAATGATCAAACAGAGGGCACGGCCACCGGTGAGTTTTCCCTCTTTGAACCCAGGCAGTTTTCAATAGATGCCTACCTGGAAGATCTTGATGTCACTCAATACATTACGGAATTGCCTTACAACAACACCTCATTCAACGGCAGAGTTACAGCAAACGCAGGTGGCACATCACTGGATGATCTCCAGGGACGACTTTCTATTGAAATTAACCGGGCAATTATAGATGAAGACACACTCCGGCCCCACCAGTTTTATGCAGATGTGATTGATCCCGGTAACGACGAACCCAAGGAAATCCGGATGACCAGCTCTTTTTTTAACGCAAATATTGCTGGCACACTCTACCCTGATCAGCTTATTTCTGCATATCGAAACTGGTATAACTATCTTGGCGAGCGTGTAAATGAGGAGCTTTTCTTTGAGAAGATGATCCCCGTGTATGATGAAAATCTTGCCCAATCAGATTCCGATCCCGGTGAGCCCATTGATCTGAGCCTTCAAACATCTGCCCGCGACCTTGAGCTGCTGAAAGCATATATTCCGGCCCTGCCCGATCTTCGTTCCTCAGCCACCGCTAATCTTTCAATCAATGCAACGAATGATCGCTTATCGGTTAACGGCACCTTTTTTGACGATTCACTCCGTGTGAACAACTCTCACTATTCCGATGTTGGTGTTACTCTTACCGGTAACATTCAAAAAAACGGCCTTCTGAAGAACGGCACAATCCTGGATATCCAGTTTAACAGCCCGGCTATGGAACTGGATAATTCCTACAATGTTGAAGGTGTATCGTTTAACATGAGCCTGCGAGACAGCCTGTTATCCATGCGGCAACAAGTAGACAGTGCACTCGAAAACCTTTCATATATCACCGAAGCCTCTGCTGTCTGGAACAGAGATGAGATCAAGGCTACTGTGGATACACTTTCCATCGGATCAAATAACTATTCCTGGCAGGCTATTGATTCGCCTGGAATCACTTACAGGAGGGATGGATCCATTACGTTGGACCGGTTTATTATGGAGAGCCGGGATGATTATTTTGAAATTGATGGCACCTTCAGCAATAGCTACGAAGATTCAGTTAGTTACACCATTAACAGCTTCAACCTTAGCAGGGTTTCGGAACTGGTTGGTGGCCGCATACAGTTCGAGGGCATTTTAAATGGTGAGTTTACCACTCAGGCGCTATCAGATGTTCCCTCTATCCAGGGCGATCTTTCAGTTACCGAAGGCAGGATTAACAACCGTGTGGTTGGGGATGTAACCTTTCGGAGCAGGTTCAACTCTGATGAAGAGAGGTTTGATACTGAAATCCACCTGCTAACCGATCCTGAAAAGTATGCGGACTACCTGGAGGTTAATGACGGAATTGGCCATGATTTGCGGTTTGAAGGGTACTTTCGCCCGCCCGATGAGGACAATGAACCGGACGAAGACCTGGTCTATTTTGATGCTGACTTTCGGGAGATCGACATGTGGATCGTCACCTTTATTGTACCCAACATTATTGAACAAATGGAGGGCAGTGCTACCGGCTCCGGATTCTTCCGGCTGAACCAGGACGGGTATGATTTTGAGGCTGATTTTGATGTTGAAGATGTCTACGGAGTGCCCGCTTTTCTGAATGTCCCCTACTCATTAAGCGGCAATCTGACTTTTAACAGATCAGACGGACTTCTTTTTCATGAGGTTCTGATGGATGACGGAGAAGGAGGAACAGGACTATTTACAGGCCAGGTAGACCTGGATGATTTCGGCCCTCAAAACTTTCTGGACCTACAGCTTGAGATGGATGAACTCAGGTTTATGAATAACATACAGGATCCCAATGTTCCGTTTGTAGCCAACCTCTATGGTTCAGGAACAGCTGTGCTGGATGGAAGCAGCAGTTCCCCCAGCCTGAGGTCGCAAACTCCGCTAAACCTCACGACTCGTTCAAGCTTATCAATCCCGCTGCAGGAAGAGACCGAACTTGAACAGGACAGGCGGTTTATACAATTTGTAGAATCTTTTGAATTACTCCGGCCAATCAGTGTTGATGACCGTCCCGGCAATGGCAGAAGGGGCAATGGCAGCCAGGGTGAGGTGGATTTAACGTTCCTGGAATTATTTACAATGAATCTCCAGTTCGTAGCGGATGACCCTGTACAGGTTCAGCTCATATTCGATCCGGTTACCAATGATGTGTTAAACGCCAACGGAACAGGACAGATTACCCTTATCCTTGAAGACCAGGATTTGAGTATGTTCGGAAGATTTAACGTATCCGGCGGTGATTACCAGTTTGTGGGTGGGGATATATTTACAAGACGTTTTGATATCCAGGATGGCGGAACCATCAGCTGGCAGGGTGATCCCGATAACGCAAGTCTGAATGTAACGGCATCCTACCGGGCACGGCCCGATATCTCTACACTGTTGCCAACAGGTACAAATTTTCAGCGGATACCTATTGAACTCATTCTGCAAATAGGCGGAACCATCAGCCAGATCGAAAATGAGTTTTATTTTCAGCTGCCGTCAGGTATTGAGGGAACGCAAGATCCTACCATCACCGCTCAAATCAATCGTCTCAATCAAAATGAGGATGAAAAAGTATTACAGGCCTTTGGCATCTTGTTAACCGGAAATTTTGTACCTTCTGATGAGCTTGAAAACCCGGAATTTGGAAATGTAACCGGAACGAATGCATTGGTTAATCCATTGGTATCCAGTCAGATCATAAGTCCGCTCCTGTCGAACCAAATCAATTCACTTCTCAGGAGCGATATCACTTTTGATGTGGATTTCAACTTAAATGCATTCAATGAAGTGGATCTGGGTGTTGCATTGCGGCTTTTTAACGACCGCATTGTATTACGCAGGGAAGGACAAATTACCGGAGACAGTGAACTCGGTGATTTGGGTGCAACCTATAGGATTAATAATATTTTATCGCTTACTGCATTTCACAGGCAGGATATTACACTCTCAAACCGGGCGGAAACGGAATCCCGCCAAACGCAAGAGATGAACGGTATGGGACTTGAAGCACAGTTTCAGTTTAACACATGGAAAAACCTTAAAGACCGGTTGTTATCCCCTTTCCGAAAGTTATTTGGAATGAAGGAAAATGAGCCGGAAGTTGAAGAAGATTCCGATTCGCTGGCAAATCAATAAAAATTAAGCATACATATAAATCTTTTAGATGAGTAATAACAAATTAAGTTCATTAGAAAAACAAATTGTAAAAATTCTCGAATCGTACCCTGATGCATCTATTCCTATCCCAATTCTCTTAGATGCGCTAAGCCTCTCCTCCAAAAAGGATTCACAGAAACTTAAAAATGCCGTGAATCGGCTGAAACAGCTCGATATTTTACGGGTAAGTAAAGGAAATCTGGTTCGGCTGAATGAGCCGGTGGTAAAAGAAGATAACACCCATACCGGCATACTGGACGTTACCAGCCGTGGTGATGGCTATGTGATCGTTGCAGGCCGCGACCAGGACATTAAAATACCAAGCCGGCAAATGAGCACTGCGCTCGACCGCGATAAAGTAAAAGTACGCATCACCGGCTATCATAAAAAAAGTAACAAGGCCATTGGTAAAATTGTGGAAATCGTGGAGCGTGCGCGCTCTAAATTTGTGGGTACACTCCATGAGGAGGCCCATAACACCTATATTATCAAGCCGGACCAGCAGTCGTCACGGGTTGATTTTTTTGTTTCTCCGGAGGATCTCGGAGACGCTAAACCCGGCCAGAAAGTTACATTTAACCTTGTAAGCTGGGATGATGTTCGAGGCTATCCGCAGGCAAAAATAGATTCTGTGTTGGGAGATGCAGGCAGTAACGAAGCAAACATTCTTTCCATCCTCGCCGAAAAGCAGTTTGACGCAGCGTTTCCTCCCGAGGTAGAGGAATTTTCTAACAGCATACCTGACGAAATTCCCAAAAAAGAGATTGAACGGCGCAATGACATGCGTGAGGAAGTGGTCATGACAATCGACCCGCCGGATGCACAGGATTTTGACGACGGTTTAAGCATAAAAATCCTGGAAAACGGCAATTACTACTTAGGTGTCCACATTGCTGATGTAACCCACTACATGCCACGGGGTTCTGTACTGGATGATGAAGCCCTGGAACGCGGCACCAGCGTGTACCTTGTAGACCGTGTGATACCTATGCTTCCGGAACGATTGAGTAATGGCGTTTGCAGCCTCCGCCCCTTTGAAGATAAATTGTCCTACAGCTGCTTTATGGAAGTAGCTCCAAACGGAAAAGTTGTGGATCATTCAGTGGAAGAAACCGTTATCCATTCCCGTCAGCGATTCACATATGATGAGGTTCAGGAAATACTGGATGGAAATAAATCCCATCCGTACGAAAATCAGTTGAAAACACTGCAGACTCTTGCAAATATTTTGCTGGATAAACGCTTCCGGGAGGGATCCATTAATTTTGAAACTCCCGAGCCTCGTTTTATCCTGGATGATTCCGGAAAACCTGTTGACGTGATCGTTAAAGAACGAAAGTTTGCCCATAAACTGATTGAAGAATGTATGCTGCTTGCCAACAAAACGGTTGCAAAGCATGTTGACCAACTCAGGGATACAAAACCATCCAGGAACGACCACCCATTTCTCTATCGTGTACATGGCGAACCCGACCTTGAGAAGTTGAACAATATCAAAGAAACAGCTAAACCACTGGGTATTGAACTGGATCTGAAAGGGAAAATAAACCCACAGAATATCAACGAATTCCTTAAAAAAGTAGAAGATACTTCCCTCGAAAATATCATCAACGGCTTGATGCTTAGATCTATGGCAAAAGCTGAATATAGTCCAAAAAACATTGGCCATTTTGGCCTTGGATTTAAACACTATGCACATTTCACCAGTCCGATTCGTCGCTACCCGGATGTTATTGTTCACAGACTGCTGAAGAGCTATAGTGCCGGCGGAAAAGAATATACATACGATAAGCTTGAAGAAATTGGTGAACATTCCAGCGAAAGAGAACGTTACGCTGTGGAAGCCGAAAGGGACTCCGTTAAACTCAAACAAGTGGAATATCTCTCAGATAAAGTTGGGCAGAATTTTAAAGGAACCATTAGTGGTGTTACTGAAAATGGCCTGTATGTTGTTCTGGATGATATTTATTGCGAAGGAATGATTCGCGTGAGTGATTTGCGAGATGATTATTACACTTTTAATCCACAATTACATTGCCTTGTCGGTCGTTCTAAAGGCAAGAAATATCGATTGGGTGACTCCATTAACGCCAAAGTTACCCGCACAGATATGGAAAAACGTCAAATTGACCTAACGCTTGCTGATTCATAAACCATTGTTACTTCCGCTATGCCATCATATAAAAAACTGATCCTCGCCTCACTGCTTGGATTCTTTATCAGCTCTTTTGTAGCCGAAACTCTCTATGCCCAATATTTTTATTTTGGAAAAAACAGGGTGCAATATGAACAGTTTGACTGGAGGTTTATCGAAACTGACCATTTCGATATCTATTATTACGACTCAAAAAATTACCATTTGGCCCAGTTCACGGCAGAGACGGTAGAATCATCACTGCAGCAGTTTCAGGAAGATTTTGGCGCTCAGCTTACCGACAGAATCCCGGTAATTATATACGATTCGCACAGCGATTTTTCACAAACCAATGTTGTTCAGCTGCCGGTAGACGCACAGGGAATCGGGGGTGTTACCGATAAATTCAAAAATCGCATGACACAGCCTTTTATGGGTGATTATGCAGATTTCAGGCGTACGGTTCAGCACGAGCTCACTCACGCATTTATTAACGATGTTTACTACGGCGGTAATGTACAGTCCATTGTTCAGAACAATATTCAGCTTCAGTTTCCGCTCTGGTTTGAGGAAGGCCTTTCTGAGTACCTCGCTCTTGGATGGGATACTCAGACAGATATGTTTATGCGCGATGCCATCCTGAACGATTACCTTCCACCAATCCCCCAGTTGAGCGGATTTTTTGCGTATCGGGGCGGTCAGTCCTTCTGGCACTACATCGCAACCGAATATGGACGGCCAAAAATAACGGAAATCCTGGAAAGAATTACCCTTACCCGAAATGTACAGCAGGCAATTGTACAGTCTGTTGGCCTGAACCTGGAAGAACTATCCGAAAGGTGGCAGGAATTTTACCGCCAGCGGTATTTTCCCGAAGTTGCCGAACGACAAACACTCAGCAGCACAGCCACCCAAATTACAGAAAGGCAAAGATCTGGTGGTTCCTACAACACAAGTCCGGCGATTTCGCCCAACGGTGATCGTATCGCGATGATATCAAACCGGAGAGGTGTGTTTGATGTTATTGTAGTTGACGCTAACTCCGGTGAGCGGCTGAAAACTCTTGTGAGCGGTGCTGACAGCCCTATGTTTGAAGAGCTGAATATCCTGAATCCAAATCTTGCATGGTCACCCAATGGTTCAAGAATTGCCCTTTCAAGTAAATCCAAAGGTCAATACAATCTTGCCATTGTAGACTATGAAACAAAAGAATCAACGACTACCCGCTTTCCCACCGTGGATGCCATTAACTCTGTTGCCTGGTCTCCTGATGGGTCAAAAATTGCATTTGACGGAAATGCAGGTCCCTACCAGAGCATCTTCGTCTACGATATTGAAACCGATGACTTCATGAACCTTACCGGTGACGTCTTTACGGATAAAGAACCTGCCTGGGCAGCTGACAGCGAGACGCTTTACTTTATCTCGAACCGGGGAGACGCCCTGCAGCCACACAGCTATCTTGCGGGATATTCTGCCATGGTTAACGACTCCTTTTTCGAATTAGACTTGTATTCGGTGAATATCAACTCCAATCGTATTCAGCGGCTTACAAGCACCCCGAAATGGTCGGAATCACAGCCGGCTGCAACACGTGACGGCCGACTTGTATTTGTGTCCGATCAGAACGGAATTCCCAATATTTATGAATACGATATGGATAGCCGCAGCGTCTATCCGCTTACGGATCTTCAGTCCGGGGTAATGCAAATTTCTATTTCTTATGACGGAACCCGACTTGCATTTAACGCACTGAATGAGGGATCACCTGATATCTACATGATTCGATCCCCATTTGCCAACCGTATGGATAGCCGGCTGACGCCAAATGAGTGGGCAGAGCAGAGAGAAAACCAAACCCCTGCCGACCGTGTTCCTTCTATCCGGTATGCCAGGGAACTCATCAATAACCGAACGCAGGGAAATGACTTGCGATCCCGTCAGGTGTTATCCCAACTTCAAACCCCTCAACTTTCACCGGTTACGCAGCAAAACGGCCAGGATACTACAAGAACCGATACTACCGACAGTGAAGATGGTGATCGAGTAGATTTCAGAAACTACCAATTCGGGGAGACCGTAGTTCGTGACAGCACGCTTGAATTGCGAGACGATCCGCGTAATTTTGAGCCGGATGACAATGTAACTGAAGATGGTCTGTATCGTCCGAAGGAGTACTCCCTGCAATTCTCACCCGATATCACGTATGCTGCAGGTCAGGTAAACACATTTTCCGGATCCTCTGCATTTGCTTTTATCACCCTGAGCGATCTGTTTGGTGATCATCAGCTCTCCCTTGGAACGGATCTGACGTTTGATCTCAGAAACAGTGATTATTTAATCCAGTATGGATACCTGAAGAACCGCACAAACTTTTTTGCGTCCTTTAATCACCAGTCAAGAAACTACCAGACTTTTTTTGGTGAATTAATCAGGTTCCGAACATTCAGTCTTAATGCAGATTTTCAGTATCCCCTGAACCGGTATCAGCGGCTGGATTACGGAATATCCGCCATTGGTATTTACCGTGATTTTAGTTCCGTCCGGAGCCTTGGCGAACAAAATGCCCAAAATGACGAGAGCTTATTTTTCAACCCCTCGGTTACATTTACAGGTGATTACACGATTCCACAGCCGGGCATGATTACACCTGGCGGAGGGACCCGGTATTCAGTCCGTCTATCAGGCAGTCCGTCTTTCGGTACCGAGGCACCCGAATTTGCAACACTCTTAGGGGATTACCGAAAATATTTTAACCTTGGAAACCGCACGTCCTTTGCATTCCGTGGATCCGGTGCATACAGCATTGGCCGGGACTCACAAACATTCTTTATGGGTGGAATGCTTGGATGGATCAATCAGCGATGGAGTGACGCCGAAATTCCTTTTGATCGCCTTGCCGATACATTCTTTACATTACCGGCCACTCCCCTGCGGGGTCACGAGTTTAACACCACATTCGGAGATCGGTTTTCACTGATTAACGCCGAATTCCGATTCCCGCTTTTCGCTGCAATATTACCGGGTCCTATCCCGCTTATCCCCCTCTATAATATCACCGGTTCAGCCTTTTTAGATGTTGGTGCCGCATGGGGTTTCGATGTTCCCTACTCAAGGTTTAACGACCAAAACGGCGAACCGATCGTATTTGAGCAAAAAGATTCTGAACTCGATTTCCGGGTTGCCGAAAAACAAGAGTTCTTTTTAAATCCAAATAGCGGCAGAGAACGTGAAGGTCCACCGCAGGAAGGCGATATTTCATCTACAGTAATTGATGGTGACGTATTGATTGGTGCAGGCTTTGGACTCCGGACGATCTTGCTTGGCCTCCCATTCCGGTACGATGTCGGCTGGCCATATTTCAGGGATGGATTTGACGGATCCCCCATTCATTATTTCTCAATTGGCATCGATTTTTAAAAAAGATCCCCTGTAATCCGCTCTTAAACCTCTTTTCCGCCGTAGTAGTAATTTGCTCTCCGGGAAGAGGTTTTTTATTCAGGACTGATTAAAATATCTATCTTTTCAAAACGATTTTGGTCATCCAGGAATACCCTGAGCTCTGCCTTATCAGCGCTGTATTCCCAGTAGTTTGAAAGCCCATCATTCTTTTCAGACAACAGATTCCCGTTTATGCTCACCTCTGAGGGTGGTTTTGAATGAAGGAATCTTAGCATATAGCTGCGCTCATCATTCATTCCTTCATAGTTCGCCTGTACAGCACCAATTGTGAGCTTCATTTGCCCCGACACTTCATTATACCTGAACATGGTTCTGGCTGCCCGAGTCCTGCGGTAGTCCCGGCTCTCCCCGTCATCTTCAACCAGGCGGAATGTTCCGGCGTCTCCCGTGTAAATTTCTATTTCAAGATCTTTACTTTCCGGCTTCGGCCTGTATGGAATGATGGAACCAGCTTTTACAAAGACCGGAAGCCTACCGCTTTCTGTTTCCACAAACCAGGATTGACCGGCCTCATATTGCCGCCTGCTGTTATAGGCATACCATTTTCGCCCGTCCGGGAAGTAGATTATGCGGCCATCGGCTTGCGGGTCTGTTTGAGGCGCAATAAGAAATGCATCACCATAAAGATATTGATTTCTGTGATCCCTGAACCCGCGAATAACCGTCTCGTTGGTCTGACGTGTGTAGTGAGCGTTCGTATAGTGATAGGGAAAAAGGTTACTACGCAGCCTTACCGCATCAAAAAAGGCACCCTGGTTCTCTTCAGTTAATGATTCAACCGGTAGATTCACAAAATGCATAACCGGTGTGAATACCATGAGCTGAACCAGCTGTTGAAAAAAACCGTCCCCTTCATCGTTTTCTTCAAAGGCAGAAAAATCTACCGGAAACGACAAAAAGGGTGTTGAAGCAAGGCTGTTCAGGGGATCCGATAAATCTTCCGTCAACTCATGAAAACCACCGGGTTGGTAAACACCGGCTTCATCCACATTTCGGTCTGCAGACCATGCAGCCGTGTAGTGTTTGGTACTCGGAGCCGGAAACCTTTTCATTTCGGATAGGTACTCCCCTGAAATATCACGGAAAGCAAACGTTCTCGTATTTTTCTTAGCATTCATGCTATCCCCGATTTGCTTATGTATCGAATCTATACAAGCCGGATCCGCAGCCTGTTTAACAACACCAAAATCTGTCCGCAATTCATCTTGCTCCTGGCGAATAACCGAACAGTCTTCATGTACCGAAATGGATTCACCGATGTGAATCTTCTCCTTTTCTTCATCAGATAAGGTCTCTATACCGCTGTTCAAATATTCATTGCCATAAAGAGCCGCTGTCCCAATATCTTCAAACCGAAGAAATGATTTTATAGAGGTTTGAACAGGTTCCGTAAATCCGGCAGTTGAGCCAAAAACCCAGGCCGGCGGCAGCATAATGGGAATTTCCCTGTGCAATTCAGCAGCACTCAGATCTGTTCGGGTAGATGCTGGATAACCCAGACCAGTTGGTTTTACGTCATTTGCGTACGTCAGGAAAAACTTATGAACCTGGATCTTCCGGGCGCGATCAGGACCGACCCGAATTGTGTAAACCCCACTTTCTGGAATATTAAACTGATCATTTTCATCAATACTTTCGGCAAGTGTCCACAAAAGCCTGTTTTTTTCTGGAGGGTGAGCGTTAAGCTGGCCGATTAGAGTGTTATCGGAATCAGTAATGGTTACCGGAAGGGGCTCTGATGCATCTTCACCCGGGTTCTGGGCTGATAGTACCCAAAGTGAATAGTTACCGGGATTTGTAAAAGATACCGTAAAACGGAATGGATCATCTGTATCTTCACCGGCACGTATTCCTACGCTGTTGATAAACGGTAACTTTACCCAGTTTTCAGGCAGCTCAAGAAGATTTGGATCTGCAGATACAATCCCATCCACCTCGTGAACATCTGCCGGCGGAGGGCCCGTACAATTTGTATTGAGTGAAATTAGTATAAATAAAACCAGGAGGGCAACAGCATTAGAACCTTGCATGCAAGCGGTCTGCCTTCAAATTTTGTTAACGATAACAAAAGGAATCTTAATACGAGTAGAAAGAAATTACATGATTTTTTTCGGAGTTACACCTGATTTTGAAATATTCAAACAGGTATGAGGCGTCGCCCTGCAAGGTGAAAAAGAATCAGGAATTAGAGTTATTAACCTGTTTCTTGAAATCTTTTGAGATCTTCAGAGTTGGCACATATTGCTCAGGGACAATAACTTCTTCATTCGTCTTGGGATTTCTGGCAACACGCTGGGCACGTTTCACCACTTTAAAACTTCCGAATCCGCGAAGCTCAATCGTCTCGCCTCGTTTCATTGCATCAATAACCGTATCAATAAAACCATTTACAACGGCTTCAGTCTCAACTTTTGTAAGCCCGGTAGATGATGATATAATATCAACGATGTCTGCTTTAGTCATAATATTAATGGTTATTTCAAATTCAGTCTGCAGTTAAACACTTGAGAACAGATCAGTTACAACAGACTCTATTCTGTTGTCAGTTAAGAAATTTTGTAATTAAATCGTTCACTTAACTTCAAATTTTTATTAAAAAGTGACTTTAATTCTTTATACATTCGGGGCTGAGGAAACTTAAATCACATGATTTGTAAATGAATACCTTTGAAGAGATTATAAACCTGCTGTTGGATTTAATATGGAATACCCCGGAAGCATTACCATTCATGGTAGTTGTTTTGCTCTCTTTTGGAATTTTCATCACCATACGTCTTGGCTTTATTCAGATTACCCGTTTTAGTCACGGATTAAAAGTTGTAAGTGGTCATTACGATGACCCTGATGATGAAGGAGATATAAACCACTTCCAGGCACTGAGTACCGCGCTTTCCGCAACTGTTGGCATTGGTAACATTGCCGGTGTGGCACTGGCTATACATTTTGGTGGCCCGGGAGCTTTATTCTGGATGTGGATAACAGCGGTACTCGGAATGGCTATAAAGTTCACGGAAGTTACGCTCGCCCAGGAGTACCGGGTAACCAACGAAGACGGCACCGTCTCAGGTGGGCCAATGTATTATATTGAAAAAGGTCTTGGGCCAAACTGGAAATGGCTTGCTGTAGCTTTTTCGATCGCGGCGGCCATTTGTGCTTTTCTCACCGGAAATGCGGTGCAGGCGAATACCGTAGCTGACGTGATGCAAAGTGATTTTGAAATTCCCAAGGCTTTTACCGGTTTTGTCACTGCCGGACTTGTTGCCGCTGTAATTCTTGGAGGGATTAGGCGCATTGGGTATGTAACCTCCCGCCTGGTACCTTTTATGGCTACCTTGTACGTTCTTGCAGGACTGACTATACTTTTCATAAACTACGACATGGTAATTCCTGCATTTTTTGAAATTGTAACAAACGCCTTTAATCCGCAAGCAGGAGTATTAGGTGTTGGGTCAGGTGCGTTTATTTTTACCCTGAGTTACGGCGTCCAGCGGGGCCTCTTTTCCAATGAAGCCGGCCAGGGATCTGCTCCAATTGCACACTCAGCGGCAAAAACCGACCAGCCGGTACGTGAAGGTGTTGTTGCACTGCTGGAACCATTTATCGATACGCTGATTGTCTGTACAATCACCGGGCTTGTGATTGTTACAACCGGCGCCTGGGATATGCACCACTCCGCAACCGTTGATCCGTCCGGCTCAACTATTGAATATGTGCTGGATGATTCCGGCTCCAACACCCTTCATTTCGAAAACGGGGTACCCGTAAACGGTGAGATGCTCCGCTACAGCGCACCTGTTGACACGATGTTTACAGACCGGGATGAAACCGAACCTTTTAACGGCCGAATTGAAAATATTGCCGCATCGCCCCTTATTTTTGACAGCGAAGGAAACTCCCTTACATCACTTTTTGGAGGAGTTGTTGAGAACGGTGCCCCGCTTACGGCCAAAGCATTCGAAATCGGGCTGGCCCCACTGGCAGGCGGCGGAGGTTTTATTGTAACTATCGCAGTGCTGCTTTTTGCAGTATCAACCTCCATCAGCTGGAGCTACTACGGAGACCGGTCAGCACAATACCTTTTTGGCTTTAAATCCATATTTTGGTATCGCCTGATGTTTGTAGGCATGCACTTCCTGGGGGCAATCACCGCTCTTACAACTGTCTGGGCATTTGGAGATGTGATGCTTGGCTTAATGGCCTTCTTCAACATTATTGCACTTTTCGCCTTGTCTGGTGTGATTGTAAAAATCACGCGAAAATATTTCGAGAACACAGAAGTTTAAAACCAAAGACCGGAATCACACGTAACCGAACCGACAAAACTCTATGGATCTTCACCCGAATGTAACCGTACTAAATCATCCCGTGGTATCCAGGGATCTGTCGATTCTGCGGGATGAGACAACCGATATTGTAGGATTTCGTTCAGCGATGAGCCGCATTGCAACCATTCTTGCATACGTCTCACTAAAAGATCTGCCGCTTCGTAAAACTACCATCCATACTCCAATAGAAGCCACAAGCGGGTATCACATAGACACAGAAATTATCGTTGTACCCATTTTAAGAGCCGGACTCACACTTGTGGATGCCATTATGAATTTTATACCGGATGCTAAGGTCGGGCACCTTGGCATGTACAGAGACGAAACAACGCATGAACCCGTTGATTACTATTCGAATTTACCCGAAGAGGTATCTGATGGACTTGTGCTGGTTGTTGATCCTATGCTTGCCACCGGTGGAAGCGCGGATGATGCTATTGGATACCTCAAAAAGCAGGGCGCAATAAATATTCGGTTTACATCCCTGATTAGTGCCCCCGAAGGCTTGAAACGAATTACTGAAAAATATCCCGATGTATCGATCATTACTGCAGCAGTGGATGAAAAACTTAACGACGACGCGTTTATCGTTCCAGGGCTCGGTGATGCGGGAGATCGATATTTTGGTACAACGTAGCCTCATACCGATTCTGTTTATCGGCGTGATGCTTGCTGCAAGCTGTACTGAACTTTCCGATTTCGATCAGCAGCAAATCGAATCGTCTCTTAACGATTCCCTCACCTCTACAACCGAAAGCTGGGATGTTGAAATGCTCCTGATGCGCGATGGTCGCTCCCGTGTGCTTATTGAGGGTTCCTATGCCGTTAGTTTCCAAATGCCGGATCGCAAAGAAACGAATATAGACGGGCCGGTTTATGTCCAGCTCTTTGATTCAACAGGAGCGATCGAAACCGAAGCATGGAGCAAACGAGCCGTCTATTACGACTCTACAAGTGAATTTGAACTGTACGATTCGGTACGTGTTCAAACAGCATCCGACCGTGAATTATATTCGGATTTTTTAAAATGGTCTGATCGCACCGACCGAATTACCTCCGACCGATACGTTACAATCATCACACCAAGCGACAGCATTGCAGGACGCGGATTCGACGGGGCAACGGACCTCTCTACATACACAATTGAAGAACCGAGAGGCCGCTTTCTTGTTGATTAAACCAAAACACATCATACCGCTGATACTCACCTGCCTGTTATGTTTCGCATCGGTACAGCCAGCAACGTCTCAGAGCCGGGTGTTTATCGAAAATGCGGAACGGGCAGAGGGCGGCAGTATCGATGGAGAAAATATTCGCAAACTCCTTGGCAACGTGCTGCTGCGCACCGAAGAGATGGTAATGCAGGCCGATAGCGCCTACCAGTTTATCGATAACAACCTGATTCACGCTTTTAACATCCAGATTGATACAGAGGATGAAATTATCTGGGCTGATACTATGTATTACGACACTCTGACTGACTACAGCGAATTTCGGGGCAGAGTGATTATTGAATCAGAAACGAACACGGTTTTCAGCCAAATGGTGGATGTTTCTGCACCCCTTGATCTTGCGATATTTAATACACCTGTTCAGTTCGAAGACGATACGGGCACACTGCTTGCCGAATCAGGTTTATATTTCCAGGAAGCTGACAGCGCTGTTTTCCGGGGGGATGTGCAACTCTCAGACTCAACACAGTACCTCGAGGCCGACTCTCTTTTTATGAACCGCTCCAAAGATCTCTATGAATTGCACGGACAGGTATTTGCAGATGATTTTGAAGAAAAAGTGACCTTTGCCGGCAACTACCTGCTTGCCGACTCCTCAGGGTATCGGCTACTCACCGGGTCAGATGCCTGGCTGATGGAAGTCAGCGAAAATGAAGCAGATACAACACATCTCCTTGCGCATACCATAGAATTGCAGGAAAATGACACCACATCCACCATGGATGCTTTTGGCCAGGTTAGAATCTGGTCGACTAAATTTTCAGCCATTGCAGATACAGCGAATTACAACGATAATGATGAGCAATTTATCCTTCGTGGCAGTCCCATTTTGTGGCAGAATAATATTCAGCTAAGCGGCCCCCGCATTGAAGCCACACTTAACGATGGAGAAATTGAATTTCTGAACTCGTCTCCGCGGCCTATTGCCGTCCAGGAAGACTCCTCAACCGGGCGGCTCCACCAAATGGCTGGCGATACACTACATGCCTTTTTTAACAGCGGTGAACTGCAGCGGCTTGTTGTGTTTGATAACTCCGAGATTATATTCCATCAAAAAGATGATGATGATCAACCTGACGGATTGCTTCAGTTTACAGCCGCCCGAGCAACCACGCTTATGTTCCTTGCCGGAGAATTTGACAACCTGAAGGCTAACGAAAACATAGACGGCACTTACCTACCTGAAAGTCCGGATCTGGCTGACCGAACACTCGACAATTTTCAATGGAATCCTGAACGGAGACCTGAACGGCCAACCAGGCAGATGCCAAGACTTCCGATCATTCCTGACGCCCCTTTATTTGATCTTCCGCAAAAATATATCATCCACCTGGAAAAGCAAATTGAGATGGAGACGATCGAGCGGGAAGATATGGGAGAGTCAGAACGCAGCCTGTAGTGTGAATCCGTATGGGATCTGCCGGCAACAGGAAAAGATCATTTCTTTGGATGATTATTCCCGATAAAATGGCAGGGGCGAATAATACTACATTACGCACGTTTCTGACTCCTCCGGTGAATGATCCATATCATCTTTTTTTGAGCTTCGCATTACTTCTCTTCTGTACCCTGCAGGTGCTGGCTAACGCGTTTTTTGACACCCGTCAGCCCACAAAACCAGGTCTATTTTTCGTAAAAAGTTCCTGCTAAAAAACTATGCTACGTGGCAAAAATCTGGCTTTCATCACGGAAAGCTTTAAACTCAAGTGCATTTCCACTTGGGTCGAGAAAAAACATCGTAGCCTGCTCGCCGGCTTCTCCTTTAAACCGCACATAGGGATCAATAACAAATTCCTGACCGTGCTTCTTCAGGCGGTCAGCCAGTTCTTCAAATTCATCCCAATCAAGGATTACACCAAAATGTTTTGCAGGTACCTTGTGGCCATCCACTTCGTTGGATGCCGATTTACCAGCATCTTCCGGGCTTACATGCGCTACTACCTGGTGCCCAAAAAAATTAAAATCGATCCACTTATCAGAACTTCTTCCGGTCTCGCAGCCAAGCAGATCCCTGTAAAATGTGAGGGTATGTTCCAGTTCTTTCACCGGAAATGCGAGATGAAATCGGGGTATTTTTTCCTTTTTACTCATTTTATGTAATCACTATTATTTTTAGTTCTTATTTGTTCTGAATGTGCCGGGTGGTGTACTGTATGACCTTGCTATAGACACCTTTCTTTTCATTCTTGGTACATAAATCCTGCGAATCCATTGCCAAACTAATCTTTTATCGGCCTCTCATCTTATGATGCTGACGCAGAATTTAACGAATATACTTTTTCTGTTTTTAACTTAAAACTTTTGCGGTGATGTATTGTGTAGCCAAACTCTTTGAGACCGTTATAGTGCTCTCGGGTTGGGTATCCTACGTTGCGGTCCCATCCAAAAACCGGATATTTCTCATGCAGAGAGTACATCAAAGAATCCCTGTAAACTTTTGCAATGATGGAAGCCGCAGCGATTGAGGCTGAACGATCATCGCCTTTTACAATACAGGCATGGCTGATTAACGTAGAAGGAGCTTTATTGCCGTCTATTAACAAATAATCGGGATTAGCGCCTTCCGATTCAATACACCGCCTCATAGCCAGCAGCGAAGCACGAAGTATGTTGTGTTGATCAATTTCCACGGGTGAACATTTTCGAACAGCATAATACTCTGCCTCATCTTTAATTTGCAGGGCAAGCTCCTCCCGATCCATTTTTTTAATGGATTTACTGTCCCGGAGTCGTTCATTTACACTGGCATCACGCCGGAGAATTACTCCTGCTGCTACAACAGGGCCGCACAGACAGCCACGCCCAACTTCATCGAGCCCCATAATTCGCCTGTACCCTTCACTCCAAAGCTGTTTTTCATATACGTAGCGGCTTTGTTTTTGCAAAATAGCGTAACAATCTTTGATTTATTTGTTTGTGGATACAAATCTACCGGAAATCTTTACCAAATTGCAATGAAATTGCATTCACATCGGTTTTATAGTATGATGTAAATGCATTAACCTAAAAACTTATGAGATTTTTATACCAGCAGTGGAACGAACGGTTTGGTCGTCAACAGGGTAAATCACCCTTTGATACATTATGGGATCTTTTCCAGGAACTCATTACTATATCCGGAGGTGATGTATCTCAGGCCCTCCGGTGGTTGAACGATATTGATCAAGAGTATGGCATAACCGACCAATTTGAGGAGAACTTTGGAGTCGGAGATTTTATTGAAGAGATGCAGAACCGCGGTTACATCCGCTTTGACGAGGAACAATCAGTGATGGTGCCCACCTCAAAAACCGATCGAAGCATCCGGGAAAAGTCACTTCATGAAATTTTCCGGCAGCTTCGCAAAGGGGGGAAAGGCGATCACAAAACGCCCTACACCGGCAGAGGCCATGAACGTCAGCCAGAAACCCGCAACTGGATTCCCGGCGACGATATAGGCCATATAGACAGTTCCGGCACGCTGATGAACATGCTGCGCCACAGCTCACTTGACCAGTTTCAGCTCCGGGAAACTGATCTTGAAGTGCACGATACCGATCACCATACATCTGCATCCACGGTCCTTCTCATTGATCTGAGCCACTCCATGATTTTGTACGGAGAAGACCGTATCACGCCGGCCAAAAAAGTTGCAATGGCGCTTTCGGAAATGATTATGCGTAATTTTTCGAACGACTCGCTGGATATTGTTGCGTTTGGCAACGAAGCCTGGAAAATAGACGTAAAAGACCTCCCGTACCTTCAGGTAGGCCCTTACCATACTAACACACAGAGCGGGCTTGAAATGGCGAGGAGCATCCTTCAGCGGAAGAAGTTTACCAACAAGCAGATATTTATGATTACGGACGGCAAACCATCCTGTATGTTCGAAAATGGACGCCTTTACAAGAACAGTTTTGGTCTCGACCGAAAAATCATCAATCGGGTGCTTGACGAAGCCGTCGTTTGCCGACGAAAACAGATTGATATCACCACCTTCATGATTGCACGTGATCCGTACCTGCAGAATTTTGTTCGTGAACTAACAGATGCAAACAAAGGACGCGCATATTACTCTTCTCTTAATGACCTTGGCGGGTACATTTTTGAAGACTATGTGAGAAATCGTCGAAAAAACGTACAATAAAAAAAGGCGTCGCGGTTAAAACGACACCTTTTTTATAAAGATGGATAATAAAGGCTTACCCGATCCGGCTTAGATGTCGAGATCGTCCATCACGGCGTCTGTAATATCAAACTCATCCTGAACCTCTTCCGAGACATAGAGGATAATTACATCGCCGTTGGAAGTAGTGGTATTTAATACGTAATCAAGTCCGCGTGATTCTGCAACAGCATTGATAGATTGCTGAATCTGATCAAGAAGCGGAGACATGAGCTCTGCCCGCTGCTGTGCAAACTCCTGTTCAACCTCACTTTGCATTTGTCGGAATTCAGTATCCATTTCACTGAGGCGTTCCTCCTCAGATTGTTGAGCACTTTCGGATATAACCCCGATTTTTTGCTGATAGAGTTCGATCTCCGTTTGAAGTTCCCGTTCTTTTTCAGAGAGCTCCTGCTGTTTTCGCTCGGCAAAATTTTGCAGACGCTGCTGAACGGCTCTCATTTCAGGCATACGCTCAAGCACAGCCCGTGGATCCACAAATCCGATACTCATATCCTGTGCCTGTGCGGCAGGAGCGAACATAAACCCGGTTAATGCAATAAGGGAAGTGAAAAATAGAATTTTAACTGATTTCATAGTGCGTAACCTTCTGTATTAGTTTTGTGTAAGATGTTCGATGACTCGTTCTGTAATGTCTACACCACGATCTGACATGTAATAGACAATGGGATCGCCTGTGCCGGATTGTTTATTGAGGACGTACTGAAGACCCATCTCTTCAGACACAGTTTCCATAGCCTCCTCAACACGGTTTAAGAGAGGTGTAAACAGATCGTTCTGCCGCTGCCGAATTTGATTTTGTATTCGGTTTTGGTAGCTGCTTAGCTCCTCTTCAAGTTCAGTCAGTCTTTCTTCTTCGGCTTGTTGTTCCTCATCAGAAAGCTCACCTGCTTCAGCTGCTTCCGTATAGGCTGTAAGTTCTTCCATCCAACTTTGGTACCTCTCCTGGAAACGCTGTTCACGATCCTGAACATACTCCTGCAGTTCAGTTTCGATCTCGGCAGTTTCGGGCAGGGCATCAAGTACCTGGTCAGGGCTCATCACCCCAACACTCAGCTGTGCTTGAGCAACCAAAGGCATTAAACAAAAGAAGAATATTAGCTGTAGTTTTTTCATTTGTATACGTAGTTAAAATTAAGGCGCCGAAATTACGGCTTTTTAGAATCAATTTCTTATTGAATCCGGATCCATGTCCATCTCTAACATCACATCTTCATTCAGGTTCCACTCTTCTCTAACAAATAAAAAGCGTGTATCTTGTGATCTGTCAAAAACAAAATCAAAATTTTGCCTGCGTGCAACCGCATCAAGAGCTTCAAATATTTGACGCTGAACAGGTTCCAGGAGTTCTTCCTGTCTTGTAAAATACTCCCCTTCAGGTCCGAACCTATCTTCTACCATTTGGTCGCGCTGCTGCTGAAGATTTTCAATTTCATTTAATCGTTCATCACGAACCTCATCAGTAAACAGTATTTCACGGGCTTCAAATTCTTCACGAAGCGTCTCAATCTCCTCTTCCAGCTCCCTGATTTCATCCCGCCAGCCTTCGCTTAAAAGATTTAATTGCTGCTCTATACCCGAATATTCAGGCATATTTTCCAAAATCAACTCCGAGTCGATAAATCCGATTTTTTGATTCTGTGCCTCAGATGCAGCAACAGAAATAAAAACCAAAAACAGAGTTAAAAATTGGCGTTTCATCATCTTTAAAATGGCGCACCAATGTTAAACAGGAATTCCCATTCGCCCGGCCTTAGACCTGTTGTATTTTGCCGACTTGGAACAGTTCCATCCAGCCTGTATCCGTAGCTGATATCTACAAGACCAAGAATCGGCAGAAATATTCTTGCGCCCAAACCGGCAGACCGTTTCAAATTAAATGGATCAAAATCCTGCATACTGTTAAATGTATTACCTGCGTCAACAAACGCATATGGAATCAACTGCAGCTGTTCCGACTGTACGGCCGGATAGCGCAATTCAAGTGAGTATTTGCTAAACGCACGACCCCCGATCAAATTACGTGCATCATCAACAGGTGATATTACCCCGCCGAGACCGCCCGGGTATCCACGCATATTAATATTATCGTTAGTAAAGCTCTGGCGCTGCTGCAGCTCTGTACCCCCAATGAAAAATCTCTGGAAGTTACTGCGCCTTGCATCGCTGAAATACCCCATATACCCATAATCAACTGTGGACGACAATACCAGATTGCCAATAATGCTGGCGTGATGCTGGTAGCTGGTCTTCAGCTTATAAAACTGTGAAAAGCTTGGAAGCGGAATGGCCGCCTCTGCTGATACATTAAATTTAGAACCTGATGATGGTGAAATTGGGTTATCCGTTGAGTTTCGTTCAATTTCTTGTCGAACTGTCAAAAGATTTGCCTGGCCTTCATCAAAAAACTGACCGATACCGTCTACATTAAACAGGTTGTAGGTGAATACGGTTCTTTGTGAAAAGAAATCATCCGGCCAGTCTAATCTTCTTCCAATACTTACACTTGCAGAAAAGAGTTCATTTCGTTGATCAGCAGCATTTGTTGCGCCCCCGCCAAAAAAGGAACTTTGTCTTCTGTTGCCGTAATTTAATAAATCATATGATAAAGACACTCCCAGGGATGTTGGGCGTCCTCTCAGCCAAGGTTCAGTAAAACTAAAATTGTAGCTTTGGTAGCCGCTTCCGGTAACCTGAACGCCAAGAGAGAGTTTTTGTCCGTCTCCGGTTGGAATCGGATCCCACCCTCCTTCTTCAAACATGCGCTGAACTGAGAAGTTATTAAAATTCACACGGGCAGCGAGGATGATACCAATCTGACGCCCGCCAAAGCCGCCAGAAAATTCAAAGTTATCTGAGCCCTGTGTCTCATCCAGTTCGTAATCAATATCTACTGTTCGGTTTTCACGGTTTGGTTGCAGATCCGGAGTAATTCCTTCGGGTGCAAAATAGCCCAGCTGTCCCAGTTCACGTATCGTTCGTACAATGGCCGAACGACTGTACGTATTTCCTGGAACGGTTCGGATGGTTCGGCGAACAACATCATCGTGCGTTTTCGTGTTTCCTGAAAAAGAGACGTCACGGATGGTGGCTATTTCATCTTCAATAATTTCAAAACGAAGATCCAGTGAATCTTCGCCAACTATTCTGATATCGGGATTTACGTTAAAGAAAAGGTATCCGATATTTTGGTAGAGGCTGGTAACATCAGAATCGTCCTGGCTGAAGTTCAGATTTTGGTCGAAACGGGTTTCATTGAATACGTCCCCTTCCTGGAAGCCGAGAGCCTGAGTAAGGCGCTCATCGGAATAGACCGTATTTCCTTCCCATGTAATATTTCTGACTTTATACTGAGGGCCTTCCTGAACGTTAATATTAAAATAAACACCATCGCGTCCGTGGCGCCAGGTGTCAACATACACTGAATCCTTCAGTATCCGTACATCGCGAAAACCGTTATCGCGATAAAACTGTTTCATATTTTCAATTCCCTCATTGTACTCATCCTGCGTATACACATGTCGAGTAAAAATCCTCCACCATCGATCCTGCTTAATGTTATCAAATGCTTTTCGAAGACGCCGGTCAGAAAATTCATCATTCCCCTCAAAAGCGATGGTTCGAACTTTCAATCGTTCTCCGCGGTCAACAAGGAATGTTAAATTCACGCGGTCTGGGTTACTTTCGCTCTCTTGTTCAAGAACTTCAATCGATGTATCCCAATAACCTTCCTGGTCAAAATATCGCTGAATTGTATTAACCGCCTGTGCACGAACTGACTCGGTAACTGCGAGTCCTGAAATCAGGTTGAGCAGTTCCCTGAGATCTCTGCGCTGCGATCGTTTAACGCCCTCAATCTCATAACTTTGGAGTCGTGGTTCTTCCTCAACCACAATTTCAATATTCACGCGGTTACCCGAAAGCCTGTCATAGTAAATTTGCACATCAGAAAACAGGCTGGTTCGGTATATTTGCTTGATAGCGTTTGAAATATCCTCCCCGGGAATTGTAATGGAAGCCCCCACCTGCAAGCCACTGCTGCTGATCAGATAACTTTCCCGTCCTGTAACCAGGCCGCTTACTGTAACTTCATTTATTTCATATTGTTGAGGGCTGATGTTTTCGGGATTTGTGATTTCGAAACCGGTAGTATCCTGGGCAACCCCACCCTGAACAAACCCAACTGAACAACACAAACCTACAATACAAAAAACGAGATGCTTAATTTTTGCCACCTTTTGAGAGAACCTTTTCAGCTTTTTTATGATATAATTTTATTTAACACAGACGGGGAAACCGATTTGGCATAACCGTTCTTGACGCCACCGTATCTACGGTCACGTTGCTGGTACGATTTTATTGCCTCGTAGAGCTCATCTCTTCTGAAATCGGGCCAAAATGTTTCAGTGATATACAGTTCTGAGTAGGCCAGCTGCCACAAAAGAAAATTACTAATCCTGAATTCGCCGCTTGTTCGAATGATCAAATCGGGATCGGGAACTGAACCCGTTGAGAGCTGGGAGCTAATCAAATCATCATCGATATCGGCCGGATCCAGCAAACCGTTTTTCACCTGGTCAGATATTTTTTTAACTGCCTCAGTGATGTCCCACCGGCCGGAATAACTGAGTGCCAGACATAATTGAAGCCGGTCGTTTTGCTTTGTCAGTTCCGTAACCTCTTCAATCTGTTTTTGGCACTTCTGGGGCAAACGCTCAATTTGCCCGATTGTCACAAATTTGATATTGTTTTCATTTAACCGCTTCGCTTCATTTTTTAATGAGTTTACCAGTATCTTCATCAGACCGTTAACCTCAACCGTCGGACGGTTCCAGTTTTCGGTTGAAAAGGCATAGAGTGTGAGGTGTTCCACCCCAAGCTGTGCACACGATTCGGTAATATCACGCACAGATTCCACACCGGCTTTATGCCCAAATATTCTGACATTGCCTTTTGTTTGAGCCCAACGGCCATTGCCATCCATTATGATAGCGATATGTGCCGGTATTTTCCCAGATTCACTTATCTCTTGCTGCAGTTTGAGATCTGCGTCGGTCTGTTCGTTATTTGTAAGCGTAAATGGTTTCAAAGGGATCCTTTGTGATTGTTTACAGCCGTATATATTAGAGTTAATCTCATCCTTAATCAAGCAGGAATTATAGTTTCATTTCAGAAAGAGATGCATTCAGCTCAATCATTTCACATACGGCAAGTGCTGCCTCAGCTCCTTTATTTCCTTTCTCTTCAGATGCCCTTTCCGTGGCCTGGTCTACATTGTCTGTTGTAAGAACACCAAACGAAACAGGTACGCCGTATCGTATATTTAAATCTGTGATTCCCCGGTTAACTGCATCGCACACATAATGAAAGTGAGGAGTGCCTCCTTTAATAACGGCACCAATAGCTACCACACCATCCGGCTTCAGTTCATCAATACACATTTTACAGGCAAGCGGCAGCTCATATGAGCCGGGGCAACGGACTGAATGGATATTCTCTTCAGGAATACCTTTCGATCTGAGAGCATTTTCGGCTCCCTCAAGCATCGGGTCCGTTACGAAGGAGTTCCATTTCGCTGCTACAACTGCAATTTTTTTTGTTTTCCAGTTCATCTTTCTGCGTTAATTCTTGTTTATAGACTTTCTCATTTTAGAGGTGTGTTTCACTGATGCCACATGCTCGTCACCCAGGGTAACTATTCCAAAGTAGGGTTCGTACCCGCTCTTCGCAGGACGATGAAAATCACTTCCTCCTGTAATAATCAGGTTTCGTTTTCTTGCCAGATCAGCAAATTTTTTTTGAACAGGATAAGGATGACTGGGATGGATACATTCCAGTCCATCAACGCCACAACTCAGCATACCCTTAATATCACTGTCAGAATAGAGCGGCCCCGGATGCGCAATAGATAACACACCCCCGGCTTTTTTCATCACCTCTACGGCTCCGCTGAGCGTACAATATTCCGTATCAATTCCACCAAGTTTATCTGTGGAAAGATAGCGGATAAAGGCTTCGTTGGCCGAAGCCACCACCCCTTTATTGATCAAGACAGATGCGGCATGAGGCCGGCCAAGATTACTGAAACCGGCTTCGGCTTTCACCTCGTCAAGGTCAATATCAATGCCCTGTTTCTGCAAATGTTTCACAATTTTTGCCATGCGAATTCGGCGGGCTCTCCCCTGTTGCATAAGTAAGAGGTTTATATCTTCATCATCCGGATCAAAACAGTAGGCCAGCAGGTGAACCTCTTTCTCGTTCCATTGCACCGAAAGTTCCACACCAGGTAGAATTTCAATCTGCTCAGGCGACGCCGTTTCTACAGCTTTTCGATAGCCTTTAATTGTATCATGATCTGTTATAGCAATTGTTCGGAGGCCCTTCTTTATTGATTTTTCTACGATTTCTTGTGGAGAACAATCCCCGTCTGATGCATTTGTATGAATATGAAGATCAGCTTTTCCCAAATTTATGGATTTAATATAGATTCATACTCCTGGGCATCGTCAAACAGGTTAACCGCCTCTTGAACATACCTATCCGTTCGTAACCGGAATTGTACGCGGTCTTCACCCGAGCCGGTCTGAGTCATCCACTCCTCCATCAATTTTTGCTCAATATACTCACGGTAATCAGCGTATTCTTGTTCTTTTTTCCGGTCAGCGGATGCTTCAAGCTGCCTGATGATCTCCAGTGATTCCTCACGGTCATCAAAACTTTGGCGCTCTTCTTTCAGCCGGTTGATATAGGCATCCGCCCGGGTTTGATAGTCAAACTCTTCTTCTTCAAGATAGGTCATAAATGAATCGTACAAATTTCCGGGATCTTCGCCGCCGTTAACAGCAATGTGGTCTGCAACGAAAAAGAAGAACATGTTATTTTGCAGAAGCGCGAGGCGTAAACCGGTTTCCGGTTCTGACTCAACTTTAATATCCGGTTCAATTCCAAACCCATCATACACAGTTCTGCCGTTCTTTGTCGTAAAAGCGCGCCGGAGAGAATCTGGTATCTGCCGGCCATCAGACCGCTCTTCTCCGGTATAGTCCATCGACTGTATGCTGCGCCCGCTTGGTGTGAAGTACTGAGAAATGGTAATTTTGAGAGAGGTATTATATGAGAGCGGCCGAACAGTTTGCACAAGGCCTTTTCCAAAACTTGTTTCCCCGAGAATTACCGCACGATCAAGATCCTGCAGTGCTCCCGCAACAACTTCCGAAGCACTCGCACTCCCGTTATTCATCAGTACAATAATAGGGAGATCTTCAAAAACGGGCGGTTCGTCTGTTGCAAACGTATTGTTTTCACTTTGCATCCGTCCTTTTGTCTCCACAACGGTGACACCAGGCTCAATAAATTTGTCAACAATTTCCACGGCTTCATCAAGCAAACCACCGGGATTATTTCTGAGGTCAAGCACAAGTCCGTTCAGCCCATCATCCTGGTATTCCAGCAGGCGTTCTCTAACCTCCTCGGCAGACCGCTGCCCAAAGCGGGTTAATTTTATGTAACCAATATTCTGTTCATCCTCGATATAACCCGAGTATTCGATATTTCTGACCTCAATCCGTTCACGCTCCATATCAAATTCAAGCAGGTCATCAACGCCGGTTCGCCGTATCACAAACGTTATTTGAGTTCCGGGATCACCGAGAGTAAGCTGCTGAACCTCCTCGGGTGAGCTGTCCTCCACTGAAACACCATTCACAGACATAATCACGTCACCAGGACGTATGCCGGCACGGTCGGCCGGGTACCCCTCAAGAGGCGCAATAACAACAATATCATCTCCGCGATATCCTGCATCCAGGCCTACGCCTCCATAGGAGCCTGAAGAGATGATTTCCATCTGCTGCTGTTCGCCTTCACCGATAAACTCCGTGTACGGGTCCAGCTCATTCAGCATGGCATCCAGGCCGGATTTCATCAACCTTTCGGGGCTTACCTCTTCCACATACATGGTGGCCACTTCCTTGTAGGCATCACCAAATATTGTGAGCTGCTTTTTGATCTGGAAATAAAGGTCGCTCACCTGAACAAGCGCGAGTGACATCATGAGAAAAACGACTGCTGTTACTCCAACAACAACCTTTTTTGACAAATTGTGCATAATAAATGCTTACTATTTAGAGGGAATTGAAAGTGTCTGTCCGGCATAAATAGTGGATCCGTTCAGGTTGTTCGCCTGCTGGATTGAACTTACTGAAATACCATGACGACGGGCAATACCCCCCAGAGTTTCGTTTCGTCGTACCGTATAGGATGAAGATGTACCGCTGCTGCCGCCGCCCGAGTTGCTTTCAGAGACGCTTGCGTAAATATCTTCCCCGGATCGCTGGCGCCGTTCCAGTTCCTGCTTCTTTGAAAATGAAAGCTCGTTCACCTGATTGTAATAGGCGGTTTGGCTGGTAGGAACGTGAACGGTCAGATCCTGGCCAACCCGGATTGTATTTGAAATGCTGTTCCATGCTCGTAATTGCCACGCCCGTACATCATACCATTCGGCAATATGGCCTATAGTATCTCCGCTTTTAACGGTATATGATGTTGGAGTCGTATTGGGCGGAGCCTGAACCTGGTTCTGGTTAGATCCGCGGGACGATGATGAGCTGCTGCCCGGTTGATTCGATGGGCGATCGGCTGCAATTTGTTCCGACCCTCCCGGGGCAATGGGGACCACGATACGCTGTCCCGGGTGAATCGTGTTACTCAATCCTTCATTCGTTTCATATAGAGAGCGAACAGAAGTACCATACCTTCTGGCAATGAAACCAAGTGTTTCTCCGCTGGCAACGGTGTGCATGGTAATTTCACTGGCTCGTTCATCTTTTGGTATATCCTGATAAGCCAGCATAAACTGGTCTTTCGTCCCTTTTGGAAGCTTCAGCGGATATACATTTCCAGGGGGTGTTGCCCAGCGCAGCAGTTCGGGATTATAAGACTTCAATTCATTTGTTGATATTCCGGCAGCTTCTGCGAGTCTTTCAAGCGGCATCAGGCCATCTACTTCTGCAATATCATACTGAAACCGTTCGCCGCCGTAATTATTCTGAAAGCCAAACTCTTCGGGATTAGATGCCACCATTGTTGCAGCGATAAAACCGGGAACATAACCTCGTGTCTCACGCGGCAAATATGGAAATGCAGCCCAGTAATCTTCAACATTGCCGGCGGCCCGTATTGCACGGCGTAAACCCCGCGGACTAATATTGTAGTTTGCAAGTGCAAGATGCCAGTCTCCCCAAATGTCATGAAGGTCCTTCAGGTGGCGAGCAGCTGCACGGGTTGATTTAACCGGGTCGCGGCGTTCATCCACCCACCAATTCACCTCAAGGCCATACATGGCACCTGTTGCGCGTATAAACTGCCACATACCAACTGCAGACGCCCAGCTTCTTGCTGTGGGTACAAGCCCGCTTTCTATCATGGACAAGTGTACAAGTTCTTTGGGAGCTCCCTCTTCTTCAAATATCTCGAGCATCATCGGAAAATAGTACTCCGATCGCTCGAGCCAGCGTTCCATAACCTCCGGCCGGCGAAGCGTATAGTACATCAGGTGCTGATTTACGTGCCTGTTTTGTACCAATGGTACATCAGTTCTATTAAATGTCAGGTTTTCCGGCAGGTTAAATCCTTCCGCTATCCAGTCATCTTTTTCTGCAAACAACTCATCCTGAATCGCAAAGATATCTCCCTCTACGTCGTTCATCGGTTCGGAGATCGCATAAAACTCCCTGTATTCCGCCATAACGCTACGGTATAATGCCGCGAATCTCTGATTATTCTGAATTTCCGGATAATCATCTAACAAAGACTGTATGGCTGCAAAAGCATCATTTATATGTACTTCTGCCTGTACAAGATCGTTCTGTACCTGGGCATCGATGGCTAAAACATGAATTCTGTAAACGTCCGAAATTCGGCTCATCAGGTCTTTATCCAGCTCGTTCACAGATCTTTCCGACTCCACAGCTACCCGGTTATCCCCGGTATTTGTAAGTGGGTTGCTGTACGGAACCAGTTTTTTAGGGACGTCCGCTTCTTTATTTACAGAATCGGCTTGCTGAGCTTTCGCAACGGAACCGGATATCAAAAAAAATGAGAGCAGGTAAAGAGTTTTCATAAATGTAAATATAGAGCGTTAATAGTGGAGACAATAGAGTACTTTAATAATTATGACAATCTAAGGAAAACGCAAAACAACTTTTTTATTTAATCCTTGATAAACTTTGTTTCATGCGGGGTCCAGTTTTGCACAAGAGGTTGCCGCCTTCCGGTACCGAACGATTTGGATGTTAATTTAATTATCGGCGCGGCCTGAAATCTTTTAAACTCCTGGCGGTCCGTCAGTGCAATGATTTTTCGAACAGTTTCAGGATCGATTCCGGTAGCTGAAATATCATCAATCGTACGGTTAAGCTCAATATACTGATACAGAATGGAATCCAGAATTGCATACTCCGGCAGGCTGTCAGAATCTTTTTGATCCGGACGAAGTTCAGCACTGGGCGGTTTGTTGAGAATGGATTCAGGAATAATTTCTTCTTCATAGTACGTGTCATTCAGCCATTCTGCCAGCTTGTATGCTTCACTTTTATACAGATCGCCAATGGGGGCAATTGCTCCATTCATATCTCCGTAGAGCGTGGCATACCCAACGGCATATTCCGATTTGTTGCCTGTTGCGAGTAGAAACGCGTTAAACTTATTTGAGTAAGCCATCAACAGTGAACCGCGAATACGGCTTTGCAGATTCTCTTCTGCCACACCAAATGACAAGTCCTTAAAAAGCGGCTTCAACCCCGATTGAAAGGCATCAAAAATATCAGAAATTACAATTTTTGACAGCCGGATTCCAAGATTTTGAGCAAGCTTTTCAGAATCCGTTACGCTGCCTTCACTTGAAAATTCACTCGGCATAGTGATGGCATGAACCTGTTCTTCCCCAAGCGCTTCTTTTGCAAGGACGGCAACCAGTGCTGAATCTATCCCGCCGCTGAGGCCCAGAACAACTTTTGAAGTAACTCCTGTTTTCCCCAGGTAATCTCTTAGTCCAAGTTTTATCGCTTCAAAATATCTCTCTTCACTATGAACGGGATATGTGCTCTGGTGTTTATCAACAGACGAAATGATAGAATCATCTGTGTCAGCACCTACCCTGACTGTCACAGCTAAGGGTTTAAACGGTGTGGCAGCTGCTATTTGTTTGCCCTGCTCATCAAACACCATTGAATCACCCTCGAATACTATTTCGGTATGTGCACCCACCTGGTTGCAGTAAAGCACAGGCAACTGCAGTTCTTTTGCATGTTTAGCCAGCATGTGCAAACGGTTTTCATGCTTGGTATGTGTAAAAGGGGATGCGGATATGTTGATGATCAGGTCAGCGCCCTCAGCAGCCAGTTTTTCTGCGGGATCAATATTGTAGTTGTGGTACTGAACCTCGTTTTCGTTATACCAGATATCTTCGCAAATGGTCACTCCCAATTTAACACCATCCAGCTCCATACAATGGAATTCATCATTGGGCTCAAAATATCGCAAGTCATCAAACACATCATACGTGGGGAGCAGCGTTTTATGGATTATATCCACCATTACTCCATCCCGGGCAAGAATTGCAGAGTTATACATCTTGCGCCCTGACTTTTTGGTATTTGGAGTCAGACTGCCAAAAAGCAGAGCTGTTTTCCCGGATTCCCGAATGAGCTCCCGGTTCACCGCGTAAACCGCCTCCCGAAATGAAGCGCGTTCCAGTAAATCCTGCACCGGGTAACCGGTAACGCACATTTCAGGCAGGATTAACAAATCAACCCCGTTCTCCTCTGCTTTTTTGAGGGATTTTAAAATCAGACGCTTATTACCTTCCAAATCCCCGATGGTGGGATTTAACTGATGCAGCCGAATCTTCATTCCTTGTCACCCTGGCTGTACACCTGCTCTCCACCCATCCAGGTTTGCCGCACTTCAGTCTGCCAGATTTCAGACGCCTCCACCTCAAAAAAGTCTCTGTCAATCAGGATAAAATCAGCTTTTTTACCCGCTTCAAGGCTTCCCAGCACATCTTCCTGGTGGGCGGCATAGGCGGCGTCTATTGTAAACGCCCGCAGCGCTTCAATTCGGCTCATGGCCTGCTCGCTGTACCAGCCTTCAGGTGGTCTTCCCTCGTGATCCTTCCTTGTAACGGCAGAATAAAGGCCGTAAAACGGGTTCACATCTTCCACAGGAAAATCGGACCCACCGGCAATGACGGTTCCCTGATCGAGAAATGTTTGCCAGGCATAAGCACCCCGGATCCGTTCGGAGCCAACACGATCTTCTGCCATATTCATATCGCTTGTGGCATGCGTGGGCTGCATAGACGCAATCAGGTTCAAATCTGAAAACCGGGGTATGTCTTCAATCGCTACAATCTGTGCATGTTCAATTCTATGACGAAGATCTGACTGGTCTCCAAGTTGATCCTCCACATACTGAAATCCATCCAGAACCTGGCGGTTTGCGGCATCACCAATAGCGTGAATATTCATTTGAAATCCTTGTTCGCCACCTTTCAAAAGCATTGAATTCAGCTCATCCTGGTCGAAAAAAAGAAGACCTTGGTTTTCCGGTTCATCGCTGTACTCCTCCAGCATTGCAGCCCCCCTGCTGCCAAGTGCCCCATCTGCGGATATTTTTACGCTCTGCATAGACAATTTATGATCGGCATATTGATCCACGGGTCCATTTTCTGCCATTTGGTCAAACTCGTCTCCTGTACCAGCTATCATTGCATAAATGCGCGTTTTAAGCTCCCCTGAATCTGCAAAATCTTTATACATCTCCCAGGTTGCCTGGTTGGTTCGGGCATCATGAACGGAGGTAAGGCCGTGCTCAGCCATTTTTTGCAGCGCCAGGGAAAAAGCCGCATTGTCTTCTTCACGTGTACGTTCAGGGATATTTGAAGAGATATAGTTCATGGTAGCATCCACAAATATACCGGTAGCGTCTCCGCGTGAATCCCGAATAATACGTCCGCCCTGCACATCGGGTGTGTCACGGCTGATGTTTGCAATTTCCATTGCACGGGTATTGGCCCAACCCGCGTGTCCATCCACCCTGGTAAGCCATACCGGCCGATCCCCTGCAACTTCGTCAAGGTCTTCCGCCGTTGGGAATTCATCCTCCTCCCAGAGCACCTGGTTCCAGCCGCGCCCCCGAATCCATTCCAGGTCCGGATTCTCCTCAGCATATTCTCCAATTTTCTCGAGCGTCTCATCAAGAGACCTCAAACCTGACACGTCTACATCCAGCTCCTGATATCCAAGTCCCATCACATGAGTATGTGCATCAATCAGGCCGGGTAAAAGTGTGTTACTATTCCCATCTATTACTTCAAATCCGGGGTATTCGTTTTGCAACTCGTCAGCCGGTCCGGTGGCCAAAATTTCATCATCCGCAAATGCAATCGCTTCAAAAGAGTGGAGTTCACCGTTCAGCAGTGTATATCCGTTTATATTCTGAATAAGAGTTCCCTGCTGCTGGTCGGAACAGGAAATGATAATCAGTAAAAGAAAGACCGCAATAACTGTTAAATATCGGTTCATACTGTTTTTAAAAGGTTGAGACTTTTATAAGCCTGTAAATATAATAAATGATCGCTTGCAAAAAGAGTTCAGTTCACAATTAGAACGGCATGAGATTTTATCTGATAACCTGAGTTCTGTTGAATATATAATGGTAACAGTAGTCCAGAAACAGTTCGTAAAACCTCAACTCTTTAAAGGTATACCAGAAATCACATCACTACTGACCGAATTAACTAAGTTATTCTACGGCCTGAATGATTGATTATATATTCCTGCCGGGTAGTACACCAAGAGATGCCTTACGCCGAGATAATATGTAAAGGTGTACTTTGACTGCCTGTATAAAATGAAGGATTGGTTTTTTTAAGAAAATCGGGAAAAACGGGTATCTCAGGTACGAGACGTAGGTCTATAAAAACGGCACGTTCAATCTGTTGATTTTGATCCGTCAATTCAGGGTCCATGCCTGTTTGTAAACGCCCCCCGCTGACTTCCGCAAAAAAATAGAGTTCAACGGCATGGAATGGTTTCTCAATAAATTCGTGGATAAGAGCCAGTTTTCCGGCAGTTACATGGAGTCCTGTCTCTTCCAATACTTCCCGTTCTGCAGCTTCCTTTGAAGTTTCCCCGAAATTCACCTCACCACCGGGCGGCAGCCAGATGGGGTCTTCTCTTGTGGGAGCATTTTGCCTGACCAACAGCAATTTTTCATCTTGTATCACAAGGGCGCTGCTGCGGGTACGAACCCGATTTTTAAACGGGTCTGTATCCATTATTCTATCGCAGTTTCAGCCACATGTTCTTCCGATATTTTACGCGCCTGGTAATGCTGGAGAGATGCCTTTACAAACGCAATAAAGAGCGGATGAGGATCATAAACAGTACTTCGAAGCTCCGGGTGGAACTGAACGCCGATAAACCAGGGATGATCGGGCAGCTCCACTATTTCAACAAGGTCCCGTTCCGGGTTTACCCCTGAAATTACAAGACCTGCCTGTACCAGTTTTTCTTTCAGCATGTTATTAAACTCATAGCGGTGGCGGTGTCTTTCTTCAATAAACTTTTCGCCATACGCTTTAGCTGCACGGGTTCCTTCTGTCAACTTACAGCCATACTTGCCGAGCCGCATGGTACCGCCTTTATCCGTAACCTCTTTTTGATCGAGCATCAGATCGATCACCGGATAAGGAGATTTCTCATCAAATTCTGTGCTGTTGGCGTTTTCCATACCTGCAGCATTACGTGCAAACTCAACAACAGCCGACTGCATGCCCAGGCAAATTCCAAAGAAGGGTATATCATGTTTTCGCGCAAACTCCACAGCCAGGTATTTACCATTAATACCTCTGTCACCAAACCCTGGCGCAACAAGTATACCGGACACGTCACTCAGCTCTTTGTCCAGGTTCTGTTTGTTCAGGGTTTCTGACTGTACCCATTTTATTTTGATTTCAGTATTGTTTTCAGCCCCGCCGTGAATGAGTGCTTCCACAATTGATTTGTAGGAGTCGTGGTGCTCCACATACTTACCTACAAGACCGATTTTCACCGTTTTTGCCGGGTATTTTATTTTATCTACAAACTGGATCCAGCGTTCAAGGTCGGCCTTATCCGTCTCAATTTTCAATTTCTGAATGACCCGTTTATCCAATCCTTCTTTTTGCATCAGAAGTGGCACCTCATAAATGCTCTCGGCATCAAGAGATGCAATCACATCTTCGAGTTCTACATTACAAAACTGGGCAATCTTATTTCGAATCGTACCATCAAGCGGATGTTCAGATCTGCAGACCAGGATATCGGGACTAATTCCGCTTTCCGAAAGGGTTTTTACTGAATGTTGGGTCGGCTTGGTTTTCAATTCTCCGGCGGCCGCAAGATATGGCACAAGAGTCAAATGTATGGACAGAACATTCTGGCGGCCTACTTCATATTTGAGCTGGCGCATGGCTTCAATATAGGGGAGGCTTTCTATATCCCCCACGGTTCCGCCAATTTCTACAATAACCACATCGTAATTTTCGGATTTACCGAGCCGGGTAACGTGCGATTTAATTTCATCTGTGATGTGGGGGATTACCTGAACCGTTTTGCCCAGGTAAATACCTTTTCTCTCTTTACGGATCACATCGTAATAAATCCTGCCCGTGGTTACGTTATTTTGCTGGGACGTTTTAATGTCCAGAAATCGTTCATAATGACCGAGGTCAAGGTCGGTTTCTGCGCCATCATCGGTTACGTATACCTCACCGTGCTCATAGGGGTTCATCGTTCCCGGATCAACGTTGATATACGGATCCAGTTTTTGAACAGTTACTTTCAGGCCCCTTGCAACCAGCAGCCGCCCAAGTGATGCGCAAATGATCCCTTTTCCCAGTGATGAGGTTACCCCTCCGGTAACGAGAATATATTTTGTAGACATGAATTATTCCTTGGTTGACGGAAAATTTAAAATAGCAGGCTCCCATTTATAGGTCAAACCAAATAGTAAAAAGAATCTGTTTTTTTATTTACACCGTCTGGCTTTTCAACAGCGTAGAAGCCACTCTGCTCAGTACATCCGGTTTGTTTGTAAAAATGCCGGTACAACCATTGAGAATACACCGCATCATCTCATCCTCTTCATCAACAGTATACACCCAAACAGGTATCTTTTGTTCTGCAGCACCATTCATCAGTGATTCCCGCATCTGACGGGGCGAAAGATTTATCCCGGATGCACCAAGCTGCTCCATCTTTTTTATGTTCCGAACGGAGCCACTTGATGCGGATTTCAGTAGCATAGCGGTAGGTATATCAGAAGATATCCCGCGAAACCGTTTTATTGCTTTATGGCTAAAACTTGAAACCACAACCTGACTTTCAACCCCATATTCATGGATCATATCAGCCAGGATGGCCGTAATATCTCCCACCAGGGCGCCGGTTAACGCCTCCTTCTTGATCTCAATATTCAGGCAAATTTTATCTGCAGCCCATCGCAATACATCCTCAAGCATTGGAATTTTCGTATTTTTATAAATACGATCGAACCATCCCCCGGCATCCAGTTCATGTAGTTCTGATGCTGTAAATTGCTGAACGTATCCTCTGCCATTCGTTGTACGCTGCAGGAATCTGTCGTGGATTACCACCGGGATTTTATCCCTGCTCAGGGTAATATCCAGTTCAATCATATCGGCATGTAACTCTACTGCCTTTTCAAATGCAGGCATCGTATTCTCAGGCGCGTAGGCACTTGCCCCCCGGTGCGCAATTACAAAAAAACCGGGTATACTGCCGAACCCAGATACAGGCCGTATACTGTTACAAACAAATCGCGTGTGGTTTTTTGAGGAGAGGCGATGGATAGCAGACAAGAATAAAATCAGATTACGAATCGACAAATTACCGGCAGAAAACAAATTTCTGCCGGAACAAAAGCGCTTCTAATTTTGGTCCCGAATGACCCGCTTGATGGATTGATTAATCAGGGTATCAAAACTTCCGGATGTTGATACGGCATGAAAAATCATATATACACCGAACATACTTGAAACACTGCCAAGCATACTTAAAACAGCGGCTATCCAGAGAGGCGTTAGCAGGCCAAGAATTGTAATCCCAACTATGCTCATACCGGTCACGATTTGTACGCTGCCCGCTGCAATCAGAATTGAATTCGAATTTAAAAGGGCTTGTAGTTTACGACCTGTTTTATCTTTTTTCTTTTGCTGCGTATCTGCTATTCCAAGATATTGGTCGCCGTATTTCTTTTCTTTAGGGTCATTATTCATATCTGATATCCTCTCGTACCTTTAAGTATTTTATGAGCAAAGCAACAAATTTTAAACACAGTATTATATCACCAATTAACACCTCAGATGCAACAAAACAGCCCAAATATTACATTATAAATGATTAATAAATATGCATATGGCGTGAATCCGGTAGAAGAGATTCTTCGTCAGAATCCGGAATCAGTAGATAAAATCTTTGTCAGAGAACGACTTTCATCTTCTGCTTATCGCACAATCAGTGCTATCGCTTCTAATAATAGAATTCCAATTGCCCACGTTCCAGAATCTAAATTAATTGATCTTGTGGGGAAGGTTAACCACCAGGGATTTGTAGCTGCTATATCCGAAATTGAATATCTGGAGTTCGAAGAGTGGCTGGAATCAATTCATCCTACAGCAGACACAGCCGTGCTTTGTCTGGATGAAATTGAAGATCCGCATAACTTAGGCGCTATTTTGCGCACTGCGGCAGCAGCTGGTATTTCTGCGGTTATTGTTCCCAAACATCGCCAGGCTCCGGTGAATGCAACGGTCATGAAAACGAGTGCCGGCACCGCAGGACGTATACCAATTGTAAGGGCGGTAAATCTGAACCAGGCCATCCTTAGCCTTAAAGAAAATTCATTCTGGATAGCCGGACTCGATCAAAAAGCAACTTCTGCCATCTGGGATCAGACGTATGATGTGCCTATGGCATTTGTAATTGGCAACGAAGGCAGGGGAATGCGAAAAAAAACCGGTGAACACTGTGATTTTCTGCTTTCGCTTCCAATGGAAAACCAGGTGGAGTCGCTCAATGCCTCCGTCAGTGCTGCGCTGATCTGTTATGAATGGAAACGGCAGAAATCTATCTGATTACTCTTGGTATATCAGGTAGTTTTCGCGCTGTTCGAGGAATAAATCCAGATCAAATGAAACATCCTGTGGCTCCATTTCACCCTTGATTATTGAATCAATCTGACGTGATCCGGCAAGATTGTACAGGAAATTGTTTATAGATGCATCTTCTGAATTCTGCATGAGCTCGGCAAGCAGTATTAACCCGTTTTCAAATGGCTGATATCCATCATAATCATCCACATATAAACGAATGCCAAAAGATTCTTCTCCTTCATGTTTCGGATTTAGTGCAACTCCTTCAATCTCACGGGGTGTAAATTCAATCGGAGCCACTCGTCCGCCTGAAATTTTTTGGTTGATTCGTTCAAAATCATCCACAGATAACTCAGTGTCCGGCGAACCCAGTATCAGAAACGGGTCATCCGTTCCCCTACCCTCCGACAAAGTTGTCCCTTCAATCAGGCAGGTACCGATGTAGGCATAAGCATGCTCGAATGTTGGAAGGTTCGGGGATGGCGCAATCCAGGGAAGTTCTGTATCCGGCCACAACATCGAACGCTTCCACCCATCCATCTCAATGACACGCACATCGGGTTCATTTTCTGTCTCAAGCCATCCTTCCCCCGCCATCATAAGCGCAAGTTCACCCAGCGTCATCCCGTGAGCCACCGGAATGGGATAAGGTCCCACAAAGGAGGTGAACTCGTCTTCCCGAATCCAGCCGCTAATATAGTCTCCGCCAATTGGGTTGGGCCGATCCAGAATCCAGACAGGTATTCCGGCGTTGGCAGCAGCTTCAATCACCAGCCCCATTGTGGCATGATAAGTGTAGAACCGCGCACCCACATCCTGCATATCGAACAATAAAACATCCAAATCTTCAAGCATGGCGGGAGTTGGTTTTCGGTTCTGACCATATAGCGAGTAAACCGGTAATCCGGTTTGCTGGTCAACACCGTCTTCTATCTTTTCACCGGCTCCGGCTTCGCCCCGGAAACCGTGCTCGGGAGCAAAAAGAGCCGTAATATCAACGTTCAGAGCGGTTAATGTATCCAGCATATGCACGTCATTGACAACAGCAGTCGGATTCATCACCAGCCCAACGCGTTTTCCCTCAAGTTCATCCAGATGCTGGTTAATCAGTTGGTCTCCCCCTGTTTTTACTGCGTCTGCTGTATCATTTTCCAGTGGTGAATCTTCTGCTGTGCAGGAGATTAAGACTGATACCATCAGAGCGAGTCCTAAAATACGGAATACGTACAATTGAAAGCCGGTATGCATGCTATAGGTTGATCTTATCTAAGGTTTAATAATGCCCGATGCTGTCCATAAAGGTAAAAATTCACCGAACATCGCTTAAATAATTTAAGTTTACCATCCAAAATAACCGTATAAACCCCCTCTCTATTTAATAGCGAGGGATAAAACGTCTAAATTATTTAAGCTGTGTTGTTTATTGATTTGAAGTGCTAATCGCACTCAAAGAACTTAACAACAAGTTCAGGAACTACTGTTCATTGGCTACAACTTCAGACTCTGGGAAAAAGTAAGCGGCTTCAATTTTCCCGTTTTCAACTGAATCCGACCCATGAATAATATTTTCACCAATACTGTCGGCATGTTTTGCCCGGATTGTACCCTCTTTAGCTTCTTCAGGATTCGTCGCACCAATAAGGGTTCTGAAATCTTCAATTGCATTCTCTTTCTCAAGAATCATAGGAACGCAGGGGCCGCTGCTCATAAAATTAACCAGTTCATCAAAAAACGGGCGTTCTTTGTGCACTGCATAAAATCCACCTGCGGTTTGTTGAGTCAGGCGTGTCAGTTTCATAGCTTTTATCTTAAAACCGGCTTCCTGAATTTGTTCAATAACCGTTCCAATCAGTTGTTTTCGTACGCAGTCCGGTTTCAATATTGTGAGTGTTCGTTCTACAGCCATTTTTTAATTTTTTTGTAACAAATTAGAGTTAAGATTCTCTTTTAATGTTGAGAAGTTCAAAAGATACGGCTTCGGGCGAAGAATCTCGAAATACGTTTTAATAATTTATCAATGAAACGTTACCCTTTTTCCTACAGTTGGCGCATCAAATCAGCGGGAACACCGCAACAGCTGTGGCCGTATATCTCTGATACAAACCGCCTTTTTAACGATTTAGGACAGCTTCCAGTGCAGGAAGCCATGATCTCCCACAGTCTTCCGCGCCACTTTGCACAGCTCGAATACAATCACCTGCGCAGGGCAGATATCTGGCAGGAGGAGCCTTATCGGTGGGAATATCCCCACTATTTAAGAATCTACCGCAATTACCAGCGCGGCCCCTATGAGGAGCTCTCCATAAAAATTGAACTGGAGCCCGAACAAAACGGAAAAAACTCTGGCACAATCCTTCAAATTAAGTTTGAGGGGAAAGCCCGTGGTTTAATGGGCGCGTTCCGAACTCGCCGGCACTTTTCCAATCCGTTTAAAAGACGCCTGAAAAAAGTCATTAAGAAGTATGACCAGTCTGTTGGCGGGCACCATTTCCCAAGACGTAAGCGATCTTTTATTAAAGCAGGGAACCCGTCAAAATGGAAGGAGCTTCGCAATAAACTCGCGTCAAAGAGTAAAGAACCCGAGCTAACCGGCAGGATTATCAATCATTTGCGATTCAGTGACGAACAGGATCTGCAGGTGATTGATCCCATAAAACTCTCCAGGCTTTGGGCATTTCCGCTGCACCGTGTCCTTGAAACTGCGTATCATGCCGTACTGCTGAACATTTTAAATATGGACTGGCGGCAGGTTTGTCCACGGTGCCGGCGAACTTTAAAAATCTCCCGTCGGTTAGTTGAAATCAGCGATTCTCACTACTGCAGCCACTGTGGTGATACTATGGACCTGAACCTGAACAACACAACTCAGGTTGTCTTTAAATCACATCCGCTTGTTAGAAAACTGAGTGATGATACCTACTGTGTTTCCGGTCCTCAGATTCGGCCTCATGTAATTATGCAACAGTACATTAAGCCGGATGCCCGCCATTTTGTAAACCTCACCCTGCCTGACGGGCGCTATCGAATCCGGACTGATACACTGGACCGGGACCTGCATGTGAAACCTGATTCGCATGGCCTCGATAATGTAACTATGACACTTGAGCAGGGTAAAAATGAGTCAGAGGAGACTCTTCTATCGCCCCAGTCGGATATGATCATTAAAAACCAGGCCGATCATCCGCTCCTCATTACAATAGAAGACCGGCGGTGGCCGCAGTACGGAGTTTCGGCCTCGGAAGTTACCTCCCAGCAGCTTTTCAGGGAGTTTTTTCCGGGAGAGTATCTCCGCCCCTCTCAAAAAATGAAGTGCGAAAACCTGACGGTGCTTTTTACAGATCTCACTGATTCTTCAGCAATTTATTCAGACAGTGGGGACGAAGAGGCTATCAAACAAGTGATGGATCATTTCGAAGTACTGAGGAAAATATTCCGTGAGGAGCGCGGGTCCATTGTAAAAACCATCGGGGATGCCGTAATGGCTGTGTTCCGCGATCCCGCGGCAGCGGTCAAAGCCTTCAGAAAAGCTCAAAAACTGTTCAACGACTCGGAAGAGTCGAGGTTTCAGGCTCGGTTGAAAGGCGGGCTTCATATCGGCAATTGCTACGCAGTTACGCTAAATAACCGGATCGATTATTTTGGGAATACAGTAAATTACGCCGCACGACTGGTTGAAAAAGCCGGCAGCGATGAGCTGGTGATCTCTTCGAAAGCACTTGAGCATCCCGACCTTCAGGAGTTTCTGAGTGAGGAACATGTATTTAGTGAAATTAATCGCTTAAAAGCCAAGCTGAAAGGATTCGGTGATAAACACCACTCAATCAACCGTCTCACTCTCCAAAAACCCGCCATGAAGCTGGTTATCTGATCTCCTCCCCTGTGTAAAGCAACTACTTTTTCAGATATACTATTGCTCAAAACTCCTTTGCAGGAGTTTGGCTTTTGATAGAATATCTCTATTCTTTGGCTGCAACCTTAACTTAACTCTCTAACGTCTTGAATAAGATAAAACCATCAAAATCTCATCCAAGTATCGGGTCTCATACGGCAACAATGTCGAAAAAAAAGCGAATCGGCCTGATTGCCCACGACTATCGCAAACTCGACCTGATCGACTGGGCCGATTATAACTATGATATCCTGAAAAAACACAAACTATTTGGCACCGGTACAACGGGCGGATTAATTGAAGAGAAACTCGATCTGCCCGTCCACCGTTTTATGAGCGGTCCCCTTGGCGGTGATTTGCAAATCGGGGCATCCATTGCTGAAGGCAACGTAGATATTCTCATTTTTTTCTGGGATCCGCTACAGGCTCAGCCCCACGACGTGGATGTAAAAGCCCTGCTGAGGATGTCTATCGTCTATAATATTCCCCTGGCCTGTGATCGCTCATCAGCCGATTTCCTCATCACATCACCACTCATGGACGAAGACTACGAACGCTATCTTGTAGACTACGGCAAACGCCTGAAAGAAGAAAAATAACAACGATCTCATGAACCATCTGAAGAACGAACAAAGCCCCTATTTACTGCAGCATTCCGATAACCCTGTAGACTGGTACCCGTGGTGCGATGAAGCATTCAACCGGGCTAAACAACTGGATGTGCCTGTTTTTCTGTCCGTTGGATACGCCACCTGCCACTGGTGTCACGTAATGGCTCACGAAAGCTTTGAAGATGCAGAAGTTGCCCGGCTGATGAATGATGCGTTTGTAAACATTAAAGTGGACCGTGAGGAACGCCCCGATATCGATAACACATACATGACTGTTTGCCAGATGCTTACAGGTCAAGGCGGCTGGCCGCTCACCATCATTATGACGCCGGATAAGGAACCCTTTTTTGCGGCCACCTATCTTCCAAAACATTCATCCCAGAGAATGCAGGGGATGACCGACCTTGTACCCCAGATCAGCAAGATTTGGCAGAATGACCGGAAGAGAGTGATGGATTCAGTCCAAAAAATTAAAGACGGATTTTCTAAATCACTTCAACTGGGCCAAACAAAAGGCGACCTATCCGAAGATGTCACAACAGAGGCATTCAAACTTCTTGAAGGACGCTTCGACGAAACCCGCGGCGGATTTGGTTCGCACCCAAAATTTCCATCCCCGCACAACTTGCTATACCTGCTTCGCTACTCCGATTATAAGAACGATGAGAGAGCCCTCAAAATGGCGGATATCACCCTGACCCGAATGCGGCTGGGCGGAATTTGGGATCATATTGGCGGCGGGTTCCATCGCTACTCAACGGATGCTGAGTGGCTGCTGCCCCATTTTGAAAAAATGCTTTACGACCAGGCGATGCTTCTGCTCGCCTATGCCGAAGGATGGCGAATGACCGGGAATCCACTTTATAAAGCTACCTGTTACGAGATTTTCAACTATCTGAACCAAAAGATGAAAGCACCGGATGGGGCGTATTACTCGGCTGAAGATGCCGATAGTGAAGGAGTGGAAGGAAAATTTTATGTCTGGGAGAAACAGGAGATTTACGATATACTCCCGAATACGGAAGCCGACCTGTTTTGCGAATTTTACAACATCAGCGAAAATGGGAACTACAGAGATGAGGCTACCGGCGAATATACGGGAAAAAACATTCCCCATCTGAAAGATACCATCTCCAGGCTTGCTGAAAACTGGGAGATAGACAATGATACGCTTGCCAAAAATCTGGCAGACGCCAGAGACAAACTCTGCGATATCCGCGAGGAACGCGTCCACCCGCTGCTGGATGATAAAATTCTGACCGACTGGAACGGTCTGCTAATGGCTGCTCTTGCAACCGCAGGGGCAATATTTGACGACTCCCAATTTACGGAAGCTGCAAAAGGGATTGAAGAATTTATAAGCACCGAAATGACAACAGGAGGAAAAACCCTCCTGCACCGATATAGAAAAGGTGACGCGGCGATTGAGGGAATGGCAGACGATTATACAGCCGTCATTTGGGGATTGATTGAGCTGCACCAAACCACTCTAAACCCTGTGTACCTGGATAAAGCAGTTGAGTTGCAAAAATCTTTCACAGAACTGTTCCGGGACGACGAACACGGCGGGTTCTTTTTCACATCTGCATCCGGTGAAGAGCTGCTGGGCCGCCAAAAAGAAATCTACGACGGTGCCCTTCCCTCTTCCAACTCAATCGCTGCGCTAAACGGTTTTCGGCTCTCACGGCTAACCGGAGAGATGGACTACGAACAGCAGTCTGATCAAATCTACAGCGTATTCTCGGAAATGATTGCAGACAATCCATCCGGTTACACGTTTGCCCTGACCTCGCTGCTTGTGAAGCAAAATCAGCCCGCTGAAATTGCCGTAACGGGCCGGGAGGATGCACCAAAGATTAAACAAGTAAAGAATTTCCTAAAAACACAAGATCGTTTCAGGTACTCCGTGCTATTAAAAACTGATCAAAACAGTGCTGATACAGAAAAGAACTCAGAGTTTTTAAATCAGTTTAAAATCGGCGACACTCCAGCAGTCTACGTCTGCCGAAATTTCTCCTGCGATGCCCCGGTCCATACTGTTTGGGAGCTTGAAGCATTACTGGAGAAATAAGGGAAATTCAATCATCTATAAAAATCTCTGATTAAGTCCACAAATCTGTGATCTGATCACCCATACCTGTTCTCAAGAAATCCTTTCAAAGTGTCGTAATCTGCCTGCAGCGGAATCGATTTCTCTCTCTTTTCAGTCGCTTTCTTCAGGCGGTGGGGAGTTTCTATTTTACGGCCGGTTTCTTCTTCAACCACATCAGGGAACTTGGAAGGATGCGCTGTGGAAAGAACAACTGCAGGAACCGATTCAGAAATTGCTTTTCTATACTCCTTTTCAGCAAGAAGTCCAACCGCTGTATGCGGATCCGCCGTGTACCCAAATTCATCAAACACCTGCCGGATCATCTCCTGTGTAGAGTCATCATCAAACGCATAACCGGTAATTTCACGCCGAATGAGCTCATCATCTCCTTGAAAAAGATGGCGTATACGATCGAAGTTACTGGGGTTTCCCACATCCATAGCATTTGATATGGTCTGAATGGATGCGCGCGGCGAGTATGCCTTTCCTTCCAGGAATTCCGGAACCACATCATTCCGGTTAGTAGCCGCCACAAACGAATGAACCGGCAACCCCATTTCCCGGGCAAAAAGTCCGGCTGTAAGGTTACCAAAGTTCCCGCTGGGTACAATAAACACCGGTGCTGACTCTCCACTCGCTTTCAACTGTGTGACAGCATGCAGATAATAAAAACTCTGCGGCAGGAGCCGGGCAATATTTATTGAATTTGCAGAACTCAGCCGTAAATCCCGGTTTAAGTTCCTGTCTGAAAATGCTGTTTTTACAAGTTTCTGGCAGTCATCAAAGGTGCCGTTTATTTCGAGTGCTGTAATGTTTTTTCCCAGAGTCGTCATCTGCTTCCGCTGCACATTACTCACTTTCCCTTTTGGGTAGAGCAAACAGACATGAACACCCGGCAAATGAAAAAACCCATTGGCAACTGCTCCACCGGTATCTCCCGATGTGGCGACCAAAATCACCAAATCTTTGTCAGAGGCGGTTCGGTGTGCCGAAAAGAGCCTGGCCATAAACCGGGCGCCAAAATCTTTAAAAGCAAGTGTCGGACCGTGAAACAGTTCAAGTACGTAACGTTTTTCTGATAGTTGAACTAACGGAGCATCAAAATTGATAGCGTCCTCAATCAGCGAATCAATTTCCTGCGGCGATAGCGATCCAGATAAAAAAGGACGAGAGCACCTTTTTGCAACCTCGCGGAGAGAAGCTACAGGGTCGGCAGAATCGAATTCAGCTGTAAAATCTGTTGAAGGAAATGAGTCAGGCATGTAGAGTCCGCCGTCGGGTGCCAGGCCTGTTTCGGCAGCCTCGAGAAATGTTACAGCTTTGGATTTTCCACGGGTACTGATGAATTTCATAGCGTTTGTCTTATTCAACTATGTAGCTGCCCCGGCGGTTAATCGGAGAAATGTAGGTATCCACCTCCAGGTTGTAGGTGTCCAGGATTTTTTCAATCTCTTTGCCAATCGCCTTAGCTGTATCTTCTTTCCTGCAGAGGGCAAACACAGAGGGACCGGCACCGGAGATGCTAAACCCCAGCGCCCCTTTCTCCCGTGCACACTCTTTCATCTCATCAAAACCCGGAATAAGTATAGAACGCGCGGCTTCCACAATATGATCTTCCATCGACCGTGAAATCAGGTCGTAATCCTCAGTGTAAAGCCCTGCAATGAGTCCGCCGACATTTCCCCACTGCTTTACTGCGCTCGACATTTGCACCGATTTACGAAGTATAAGTCGTGTATTTTTGGTGTTGATGGAGATATGCGGATGGAACACAGCCGTCACAAGTTCCTTTGGCACATGTAGCTGAACTACATCCAGAGGAGATTGACTCCGAATCAAGGTAAAACCGCCCAACAGCGAAGCGGAGATATTATCCGCATGCGGACTCCCGCTGGCGGCCATTTCACCTTCCAGAGCAAATTGAAGTAAATCTTTCTTCTCAAAAGGATGATCCAGCAATTCATTCAGAGCCACTACTGCTGCTACTGCACTCGCAGCGCTCGAGCCCATTCCGCTTCCCAGGGGCATCTGCTTTTCAATTTGTACATCTATACCGGTTTTTTCTGACAGATGCAGAGCTTCCAGCATAGAAATAACCGCACGTCCGGCCGTATTTTCAACAGCAGGCGTTTTCGGAAGTTTACCGCCATCGCCGTGGATAGCAGTAATCCGCACACCCGGTTCATCCCTCAGTGTAAGTGTTACAAAGTCTCCGGGACCTTCAATTGCAAAGGCAAGGACATCAAACCCACAAGAAACATTAGCTACGGAGGCGGGTGCAAATGCTTTGGCTGATATGTCAGACTTTGTAGCCATAGTTATCCTGCGTTACTTGCCGCTTTGGTGCTGACAACCCGAAGAATATCAGCTACGATACCACCGGCTGTTACATTAGCCCCTGCGCCGGGACCTTTAATCACCATGGGGCTCTCTTTATAATATCTTGTGTAAAGTGCCATCACGTTATCACTGCCATCAAGTCCGTAAAACGGATGATTTGATGAAATTTGTTCCAGTTTCACTTCACCTTTTCCATTCTCAAAACGGGCAATATAACACAGTTTCTTGTCCTCTTTTTCGGCTTCGGCCCGCATCTTTTCAAAATGACTGTCATACGAAGTAAGCTTTTCGAAAAACTGGTCAACCGACCCGCCGTTCCGGGCCTCTTCAGGAACCAGGTTTTGTACTTCAATTTCATCCGGCTCTAACTGAAAACCGGCTTCCCGTGCAAGAATAAGCAGCTTTCGGGAAACATCCCGGCCGTTCAAATCTTCGCGGGGGTCCGGTTCGGTATACCCTTTTTCGCGGGCTTGCTTTACGATATCACTAAACTTTTGACTTCCTGTAAAGTTATTAAATATATAGCTCAGTGTTCCGGATAGTACTCCCTCGATCTTCTCCACATGGTCGCCGGTGGAAACCAGCTCACCAATGGTGGAAATGATTGGAAGCCCTGCACCGGCATTGGTTTCGTATTTGAATGCTGCGTTGTGCTTCTCGGCAAGTTCATGCAGCTTTTGGTAATAACTTAGCGCACCGGAATTTGCCTTTTTATTGGGAGTCACAACAGAAATACTGGAAGATAAAAGCTCAGGATAAATATCGGATACTTCGTCACTGGCCGTACAATCCACAAAAATGGAATTTGGAAAATTGTGCTCTTTCAGCTCGGCTAAAAATGTCTGCAGGTCTGTGCGTTCCCCCTCCTCGTCCAGGGTGTTATTCCAGTCGTTGAGTGAAATGCCTTCTTTTCGGATCAGCATTTTTCGCGAATTTGCCACTCCACGAAGTGAAAAATCTATGTTGTAATCATCGTAGAAAACCTGCAGTTGTTCCCGCAGCATTTCCAGAAGGGTACCGCCAATAAGGCCAACACCGGCAACATAAAGGTTCACTGTTTTTACGCCGGCAAGAAAAAATGCATCGTGTAGGGTGTTTATTGCCTTGGTTTCATTCCTGTTACTCACCACAAAGGAGATGTTCCGTTCTGATGATCCCTGGGCAATGGCCCGGATATTAATCCCGTTTCGGCCCAGTGCGCGAAACACACGTCCGGCAATTCCGGGTATGTTGCGCATGTTATCTCCCACAATCGCAATTACCGATAAATCCCTTTCAATCTCCACATCATCTATTTCCTGCCCCTCCAGTTCGTCTGCAAACTCCGAATGAATGGCTTTTTTGGCAATGTCTGCCTGGTGCGGAAGTACGGCAATAGATACGGTGTGTTCAGAAGATGCCTGGGTGATCAGGATAATGTTTACATCAGCCCGGGCAAGTGAATTAAATATCCGCGCGGCAATACCGCTCACACCAATCATGCCACTCCCTTTCACCGTCAGCATGGTGATGTTATCGATCGAAGAGAGGCCTTTAATCAGATTGTGTGTTGGGGTAATCTCTTTCCGGATAGATGTGCCCGGCTGATTGGGATCGAATGTATTTTTTATAACGATCGGGATCTGGGCTTTCAGCGCCGGAATTAATGTTGGGGGATAAATCACCTTTGCACCGAAATGGGAGAGCTCCATGGCCTCTTCATAAGAAATCTCATGAATGGGGAAAGCACGTTTCACTTTCCCGGGATCTGCAGTCATCAAGCCGTTTACATCTGTCCAGATCTCAATCAGTTCCGTATTTACGGCCGCCCCGATAAGAGAAGCAGTATAATCTGATCCCCCTCTGCCCAGCGTCGTGGATAATTTCTTCCGGGTTGCGGCAATAAAACCCGTTACTACAAATACCTTCTTCTCGCCCGATCCGTTAAAATGGCTTCTGATTTTTTTATAGGTCTCGTTCACTTCTACCCGTGCATTTCCAAAACGCGAATCGGTCACAATAAATGATCTCGCATCGGTATACTCCGAAGGAATTCCCTCACTCTGTACCAGGTATGTGAGTAGTTTTGCCGAGAGGCGTTCGCCAAAACCCATCACAAAATCCCGGGTTTTCGGGGTAATCTCCTGCACAAGTGATACGCCCTGGAGCACATCTTCCAGCTCGTTTAAAATCATTTTCAATTCGGTGATGAGATCACTTTGAAGCTGGGCCGGCAGCATTTTTCGAGCAACAGCATAATGGCGCTTCTCAAGCGCTTCGATGGTCTCGCTGTAGCTGAACGAGGAGCGTTCCATCCGGTTGCAGGTCTCTACAAGCTGGTCGGTAACACCTTTCATGGCCGAAACCACAACGGCTACGGAATCTCTCTCTGCCCGCTGTTTGATAATATTTAGTACGCTTGATATAGATTCGGCCGAGCCCATCGAGGAGCCGCCAAATTTCAGCACTTGCATAAACTTAATTTGGTTAATCGTGTGTCAGAAAGCCATTTATGTTAGTCAACTGCAGCTTCCTGTTCAAGTTAAAACCATGAGTTTTTTTCAATATTTTTGAGCCTGAGTTAGAAGCGCTTCCCACAAATTTCCTGGGCAATTGAAAGAATAAGCTGAATTCCTGATCACCTTTCTGTTTATTATAGAGTCTACCATGCATCCTAATGATCCAGATAACATGAGTAAAAAAATTGCCATTCTTGGTGCCGGCAACATCGGTACCGCTATCGCTACAGGCCTTGTAGCATCAAAAACCAACAACGCATCCGACATTATACTCACGCGCAGGAGGCAAAAACCACTCGAAACCTACCGCGAAAAGGGATTTGGTATTACCACCAGCAACAAAGAGGCTATTGAAAAAAGTGAGATTGTCATTCTCGCTGTTGAACCCAGCCAGGTTGATGATTTATTAAAACAGATTGCACCCTTTTTAAAGCCAGGTAAACATCTTGTTATATCCGTTGTTACGGGAGTTGATATTTCCTATTTAAAATCCATTATCAATGAGGAGGTGAGTGTTGTGCGTGCCATGCCAAATACGGCCATTGCCATTGGTGAATCTATGACTTGTATTTGTACGGATAACGGAAATTCAGAAATCCTGAAAACAGCCACCGAAATTTTCGATTCTGTCGGCAAAACAGTCACCATCCTGGAAGAACAGATGACAGGTGCCACGGCACTCTGCGCCTGCGGAGTTGCCTTTTTCCTCCGCTCCATACGTGCAGCCTCCCAGGGAGGCATTGAAATTGGGTTTCATGCTCACGAAGCGCTCATGATGGCAGCGCAGACAGCAAAAGGAGCGGCTTCACTATTGGCGGATAAAGACAACCACCCTGAATTTGAAATCGACCGGGTTACCACACCGCGGGGTTGCACAATAGCCGGACTGAATGAAATGGAGCACAGCGGGTTTAGCTCAGCGATGATTAAAGGAATATTGCATTCAGCCAAAAAAGCAGAATCGCTTCATAACGATTAGATATAAAAAACGACCGGTCTTGTTCAGGCCGGCCGTTTGAATTACCAGGTACTTTTCGGTATTACACCGTCAATGGATTCTTCTCTTTCTCCATCCCCGTTCCGGTGGATTTTGAAGGATCAATCGCATTTTGATCGTACTCATCAAGAGTAAATTCATCCACGAGAATGGCATCAAACCGCGCTTCCTCAGCGGCTTTCACCTGTTCAGCTTCACGCTCCGAAATGATTCCATTTTCCACAGCCGGTTCAAGCTGCTTCAGTACCGAATTTTTCATCAGTTTACCGGCTTTGGTCGCCTTATAAAGCTTTTTGTACACAGGGAACGCATTTTCCAGAAGCATCATGGTATGCTCGTATTTGCCCATTGCTTCGGTTGTTGATTTACTGATGTAGATATCCTGGGTAAGCCTGTCGCGTCGTTCACCCCGTTCCTGCATTGCCTGGGCAACTTTATGGCCCAGTTTATCGGAGGGTTTCTTGCCGATCCGGTTAATTCGCGACCATAAACCAACCGGTCCCCGGAATACCCAGCTCAGTCCCGGAACGTCTATCTCGTTGTAGATCTCATCAAACGCTGTTTGTATGCGATAGAAAGCATGCTGCATCGACCATTCAAAAAATATCCGGTCTTCTTCACGGCGTCCTTCCGCTTCAAACCGGCGGAGTGTGGCCGTTGCAAGCAGCATCCAGCTTAGTATATCAGCGTATCTACCGGCAAGTTTTTCTTTCATCTTCAGCGCACCGCCGTAAGAACCAAGGGCTATGTCAGACATGAAGGCAAAGGAAGCTGACGCCCAGGCAAGTTTCCGGTAGTACTTTGCTGCCGGTCCGCTTACCGGTGAGTTGGCAAGACGGCCCCGCGTAAGGCTCAGCAATAAAGCCCGAACCATATTTTGCACCACATGTCCCAGATGCTTTGTAAATGCATCATCAAATGCTTTCACATCTTTTTCCATTAGTGCATTGATCTCTTTCAGCGCATATGGATGGCTTCGAATCGCCCCCTGCCCAAAGATCATCAGCGTTCGGGTGAGTATATTCGCGCCTTCCACCGTAATGGCAATCGGGGTGGCAATGTAGCTATGCGCAAAGATGTTTCGCGGACCGCGGGATATGCCTGCACCGCCAACAATATCCATCGCATCGTTAATAATCTCCCGGCCAAGCTCCGTAAAGTTGTATTTTGCAATGGCGGTTACTACAGCCGGTTTGGCTCCTTTGTCAAGCGCGCCGCAGATGTAGCTTCTTGCGGCATCCATCAGGTAGGTGTATCCTCCAATCCGTGCCATCGGCTCTTCAATACCTTCAAATTTCCCGATCTTCAATCCAAACTGCTTACGGATCGCTGCGTAGGCACCCACAACCCTGAATGCGGTTCTCGCACCGCCGATGGACTGTGCAGGCAGAGATATACCCCGTCCTACAGCCAGCGATTCCATCAACATTCGCCAGCCGTTGCCTGCACCTTCTTTACCACCAATAATTGCATCCACGGGAACCATCACATCATGACCTCTTGTCGGGCAGTTGTAAAACGGAACCCCAAGAGGATCGTGCCGTTTTCCAAGTTCAACTCCCTCCGTTTCACTTGGCACAAGTGCGCACGTAATACCAAGCTCTTTGCCCTTGCCCAGGTAGTTATTGGGATCATAAAGTTTAAAAGCCAGCCCTATTACGGTAGAAATGGCTGCCAGGGTAATATAGCGCTTGTCCCAGTTCAGCTTCAGGTAAAGGTTGCCGTCATCATTTTTCACCACTTCACCGGTACTTTGCATCGACCCGGCATCCGAACCGGCATTTGGCTCCGTGAGAGCAAAGCACGGAATCTCCTCTCCCCTGGCAAGACGCGGCAGGTAGTGTATTTTTTGCTCATCAGTACCGTAGTGCATCAGTAACTCAGCCGGACCCAGGGAATTTGGCACCATCACGGTTGTGGCAAGCGGTCCGCATCGTGATGCCAGCTTAGCCACAATTGCGCTGTGGGCATTTGCTGAAAAACCGTGCCCGCCAAACTCTTCAGGAATCACCAGGCCGAAAAACCGTTTTTCGCGCATGAAGTCCCACGTCTTCTGGTCAAAATCTTTTCGCTGAAATACATCCCAGTCACTCACCATTGAGCATAATTCTTCAACCGGGCCATCAAGAAATTCTCTCTCTTTCTCGGTAAAATCCGGGTAGGATTCTTCCATCATTTTTTTGAAATCGGGCTTACCTGAAAAAAGTTCGCCCTCCATCCACACTGTTCCAGCATCGATTGCCGTTTGTTCGGTCTCTGAAATTGCCGGCAGAATATTTAGCGTATCCAGTATTTTCATTATCGGCCCGGAAAAGAGCGTTCTCCGAAGCGGTTTGATATTGAATACAGCGGCCAGAACAAGGTATGTTGCAATAACCCACACGGGAGCCCCTATGCCTGTAAGCGCTACCAAACCAGCAACCGCCCAGAGTTTGAGAGGCGCTCCTGTAAAGCCTAATAGTAATAGCACTGCGATTCCGCTGCCCCAGCCAACCCAGGCGGGCAATTCCGTAAAAAATGACAGGTTCTGAATAAGTGATTCCATGACGTTCTCCGTTATGCCGGTGTTTTTTGTGTGATAAACCCTTGTATGATATGATCCACTGCCTGATGTACAAATTCACCGTTTGGAATTCGTGTATCAAGGCGCTTGCTGATGATAACCGATACCACACCATGGAGCTGAGCCCAGATGGTGTATGAAGTCATCAGTGAATTTTCAACTTTCAATATGCCCTTGTCGCATCCTTCCTGGATAATGCCGGCAAGAAGCTCGTAGATTTTACGAATCTGTTCGAACTTCTCTTTTGGAAAGCGGGGCATTTCTTCGGGACGAACCATATAGATAATTTCATACTCCTGGGGGTTCTCCAATGCAAACTCTACAAATGCGTTCGCCATACGCTCAATCTTTGTGATGGTATCGTCAGAGTCTGAAATATTGTTCTCGAGTGCATCAGAAAGATTGGCGATACTCGACTCGATCAGCGCCAGCAGCAGTTCATCCTTGTTTTGAAAATGAAGGTATATACTTGTTGCCGATACATCCGTTTTCCGCGCAATTTTACGCATCGACATTTTTCCGAAACCATCCTTTACAAGAAGTTCGCGGCTTTCTTTTAATATATCTTCCCTGAGTGACATAATGATAGGTTAACACTGTTAAGTTACATCTATCAATTTATCAAATTCGACCAGAAAATCAATAGCAGCACAAGAATGAAGTGTAAAATATTTCGTAATAACCTGAGTTCGATTGTTATTATTACTGAATTACACGTGTAGCAGTCCGGGAAGGGCGTCATCCCGCGCTTGACGCGGAATCTCTCATCCCCAATAGGGCAGGAGATACCACGCCGAGGCGTGGTATGACCGTATTGAAAATGAATTTACTAAACAACCGCCCTTTCTGACCTTCTTTAGGAGTTTTTCCATTATTTTGAATTGAACTCAGGTTAATACTTTCAGAAAGTGATGTGTAGGTATTACAGGAGCTTGAATAATAATGCTATATCCAGTGTCAAAAGAAATGACGCGATTGGGGGTGAATTGGCTAACGGAACATCCTTTGTGAGTTAAATCATCCTCACTTTTGAATAGAAATCAAGTTTGCATATCTCTATTATACCGGTCTCGAAACAACTCTCCCTTAACCAAATGATCCCGTGCCAGCATAACTCCCAGTTTGATTCTCTGCTTACCCGCATTGATTATTCACCCGCAACGTTTCCTGCAGAGCTCAAAGAGATTCGACGCTGTTCAGCAAAAACCGGATATAGCGAATCGTTCGCTGATCCTCAAGGTGCTTTTTCTCGTAGTATGTTTGAATGGCAAGCGGGCCCCCATCCCGGAAACCGTCTGTATAAACATCTTCAATCTTTTCATCTACAGTCAGCCTCTGTTCCCTGATCACCGACTGCGTATACCGAAACAGGGGTTCTGAATCTGTCTTTAAATGAACAAGTGCATCCGGACGGGCAACTCTGCGGTAAATATCCAGGAATTTTGGTGAGGTAAGACGCTTCTTTGCATCCGATTTTTTCAGAAAAGGGTCAGGAAACGTAATCCATATCTCATGAATCTCACTCTTGCCAAAAAATTGATCCAGGTGATCAATATAACAACGCAGGAAACGCACGTTGGTAAGGTGTTCCCTAAATGCCCGTTTTGCACCTTTCCAGATTCGATCTCCCTTTATATCAACTCCAACAAAATTTCGGTTCTTAAATCTCTTTGCAAGATTAATTGTGTACTCGCCTTTTCCGCAGGCTAATTCCAATGTTATGGGAAATTGATTCCCAAACACCGTTTCAGACCATGTTCCGGCCGGCGGCTCCTGGTTCTTAAAATCAGTGTGTTCCAGTACGTTTTCGAGAGTCTTATTTTCTGAATAGCGTTGAAGTTTATTCTTACCCATTCAGCTCAGGGTTGCAGTCTTGTGATGTTCCATTTTTTGTTGCTGTAGGAGTATAGAATTCTGTCGTGCAGCCTGCCTTGACGTCCCTGCCAAAACTCAATTTCATCCGCCGCCAGATCAAAACCACCCCAAAACCCGGGCACCGGAATCTCTTCTCCACTGAATTTCTTACGGATCTGTTCAAACTTTTTTTCAAGCTCTTCCCGACTGCTAATGATTTTACTTTGTTCAGAAGCCCACGCACCAAGTTGACTTTCACGGGGTCGGATGCGAAAATATGCGGCACTTTGTTCGGGATCAATTTTTTCAACAGGGCCCCGAAAGCGAACCTGTCGCTCAAGCTCAGGCCACCAAAATGTTGTAGCCGCATGGGGATTTTCCTGCAGATCTTTCCCCTTACTGCTGCCATAATTTGTAAAAAAACGAAGATGGCGTTTCCCCACATCTTTCAGTAATACGATCCGTGCATTAGGTTTTCCGGATGCGTCAACTGTTGCCAGTGTCATCGCATTGGGTTCAGTCGCTTTCACGTCCAGGGCCTGCTGCAGCCACTGCCTGAAGAGCTCAAACGGATCTTCCGTAAGATCTGCCTCGGTGAGCCCTCCTTTAGTGTATGAAATTCTCAGATCTGTAAGATTCAATGTCATTCTCTACCCGAAATAGTCCGGTTCATTCCCTTTTTTCCATTTTATATTGCACCCAATACTCGGTTTTTGATCTTTTGGCACCGCCTCTCCGGAGAGTACTTTATCCGTGGCATCTCTGAGATCGGATCCGTCCGGGTCGATATCATTTCCGGGCCGGGCCGGATCAAACTGCCCGCGATATTTCAGTTTCAAATTTTCATCAAACAAAAACAGGTCCGGTGTGCAGGCTGCTTTATAGGCTTTTGCGACCTCCTGGCTCTCGTCGTATAAGTACGGAAATGGATAACCCAGCCGTTCGGCATCTTCTTGCATTTTATCGGGAGCATCCTGTGGATAGTTTTCCACATCATTTGAACTGATCGCGATCACACCCACCCCTTTTGGCATATAATCTGTTGCATACCTCACAAGTTCCTCTTTAATCAGTTTCACATATGGGCAGTGGTTGCACATAAATATCACCAGCAGTGCTTTGTTTCCCTTAAATTCCTCAATATCATAAACCTTTCCGGATATCGTATCCGGCAGTTTAAAATCTGGCGCTTCCGTACCCAGTTCGAGCATTGTTGAGTTAACTGCAGACATGTTTAGAGTTGGTTTGATTATTCTTCATTTAGCCAAATATAACAACTGTTTAGCGGTTTACATTCATGAAATGTCATTCAGCCCGCCAATCCTTCAAAAAAGTGTTAGCTGATCCGTTGAAGGCCTCCGAAACGCCCCGTTGTTAAGCGGATCAATCACCCGGTCCATTCCCAGTCGTTTTCTGTGAATAGCCAGCAACTGGCGTATCTGCTCACCATATGCGCCCTCACCATGGAATCGTTTACCAAATTCCGAACGATTCAGCGCCCCGTTTTTCAAACTTTTGATCTTGTTAACTACTTTCTGTTTACGATTAGGCTCGTGATCCTCCAGCCATTTCAGAAAAATGTCTTTTACAGCATAGGGTAGTCTCAGAATTGTATAAGAAACAGACCCGGCTCCCGCGGTTTTTGCGGCTTCCATAATCGGGACAATCTCATCGTCAGTCAGGCCGGGTATGATCGGAGCAATATTTACATGTACAGGAATGCCGGCTTCCGAAAGCTCCTGAACGGCTTTTAATCTTTTATTTGGCCGGGACGTTCTCGGTTCCAGGGTGCCTATCAGCTCTTTATCAAGGCTGGTGATGGAGAGTACAACTCTAACCGCGTTTACTTCTGCCAGTTGGACCAGCAGATCTAAATCACGCGTAACCCCATAATTTTTTGTGATGATTACCAACGGATGCCGGGCTTCGGCAAGAACTTCAATACATCCCCGTGTAATCTTCAGCTCTTTTTCCACAGGCTGGTAGGGATCCGTCACACCGCTCATCACCAGGGTTTGCGGTTTCCAGGATTTAGACGCCAGTTTCTCTCTCAGAAGCTTGGGGGCATCATACTTTGCTACTATTTTGGTTTCAAAATCCAGTCCCGGAGACATATTCAAAAACTCATGCGTGGGCCGGGCATAGCAGTAGGCACAGCCATGTTCGCACCCGCGGTATGGATTGATACTAACATCAAACGGAATATCCGGACTTTGATTTGTGGATATGATTCCCCTCGTATGATCGGTGAGAATTTTTCGTTTCGGCTTTTGATGCTGGCCGGTATCCTCATCAATTTCATATTCGATCGTTTCGTTCGTAAAACGGTGGCCGGGATTTGTGGATGCTCCCCGACCACGAATCGGTTGCTTTTTCATTCTGAACATATTTTATACATATAGTACAAAAATCATACTCCGCGTTCAACCGGAGAGTAGTCATTTATTCGCTGTCTTTTATTCTCTCATAGCTTTTCTCAAGTTCAATCACCGGGTTTGGATAATCCTTTCCGATCCGTAATTCATAAAGAGCCTGTTGATCCTGCGTCATTTTCCAGGGTTCATGCACAAACTCCGACGGCAGATCGCTTAGTTCAGGCAGCCAACGGCGAATATACTCCCCTTTTTTATCGTACTTTCTGGCCTGGTTGATGATATTAAAATAGCGGTTGCGCGGATCGTGGCCTACCGTTGAATTGTAGGCCCAGTTTCCCCAATTACTGCACACATCATAATCAATCAGTTTTGATTCGAAATATGCAGCGCCCCATCGCCAGTCGAAATTCAGATTTTGAGCCAGGAAGCTGGCAACATTCTGTCGCCCCCGGTTACTCATATATCCCGTCGCGTTGAGTTCACGCATATTGGCATCAATAAAAGGAATGCCGGTTTCCCCACGGGCCCACTTTTCAAACGTGGGCTGATGTGTACTCTTTTCCAGATCTTTACTCTGGATGCCGCCGAGTTGAAAGAGCTGCGAGCCGTATTTGATCATGGAGTAATGAAAATAGTCCCGCCAAATAAGTTCAAACTTCATCCAGTAAGTAGATACATTTTTATGTACGTCATTTTCATATTTCTCTACTTCTTCGTGAATTGATCGCGCCGAAATACAGCCGTGTGCCAGCCAGGGTGAAAATTTTGAGGAGTAATCTGCCCCCAACAGTCCGTTCCGGGTATATTTGTAATTTCGAAGTTCATCAGCCTCATAAAAATAGTGGCGCAGCCGTTTCCATCCCTCTGACTCTCCGCCCCTGAATGGCAAAACAGAACGGTCATCAGATTTTTGTTCTGTGAGTCCCAAATCGGCGACAGCTGGTATGCCGCCCGGCTCAACAGACAGATTCCAGTTCAGTTTTTCAGGAGCAGGAACCGGTGGTCGTACAAAACTCTCTTTCTCCACCTTTTTCCTGAATTGTGTATAAACGTCCGGAATCGTCAACAGGTCAAACGGCAAATCATCGCGGTGATACATGGGATGGCCCCAAAACCGTTTAACGGGGATCTTTACAGATGATTCAACATGCTCTTCAACCTGTTTCTCTTCAGGCGCTACCTCCCCGTGAAAGAGTAATTGGCCTGCCTGGGTTTCATCTATAATTCCCGGCAGTATGTCATCGGGTTTGCCAACTCGTATTAGCAGCTCACTCCCCAGCTCCCGGAGCTTATCCCGCAGATTGGAAACCGATTCAATTAAAAATTGCGCGCGCAGGGAATCTGTTTTTGGGAATCCGTAGGCAATATCTTCAAACTGCCGGGGATCAAAACAGTAAACGCCGATAACTTCACCATTTGTTGCAGCCTCAGTTAAAGGCTGATGATCGGTGGTTCGGAGGTCGTTTCGGTACCAGACTATTGTACGCATATGCCAATTTGTTTATGATATTTTGTTCAGCTAAAACCTTAAACTCATTTTGTGAACAAATAGTTGATGACCTGCTGCTTGTATAAGGTGGAAATTAAAAAGGCATGAATTTCACCCGGTTCATTCGTTTCATCCGGTGAATGATATCTGTATCAGGTCACACAATGCTTA
>JAWLEH010000144.1:0-7382 GCA_041686215.1 Balneolaceae bacterium
CCTGAAAAGTTGAACTCAGGTTATATAAGATCGACTGTTTAAAACGAAACGTATTTTGTAGCCAAAACATAACTATTTTGCGGAAGTTGAGTTAAATTATTTACGCTGGTTTGTGAGTTGATCTACTTTTTGGGCAGGCTCAGTTTTTTGCCCTGATATACAATCGATCTCAGATTTGTACAAGACATAGTACATCCTGCAAGCCGGTTACCCTTTTTCGTAAAGCAGGCCTTGTCCAACTGAAAGGCGTACAGGTTCATGTATCTCTTTCTGTGTGATATTGGGTGTGCAGAGAGCCACCCGCCAGTTAAATACATCTCCGACTTCTAAACCAAGTTCTGCTGGAGTGATTTGCCTTGACTGGCCTTCCATATTCGCGACAAAAAAAATCTCTTTTCCATTTTCGGGGTCACTCCGACGCCCGTAATAAATGATAGTGCCGTTAGCCGGCTCCTTATAAAAAAGAGAATCATCGCTGCAGAAGTTCTTGCACAACCACGGATTATTTCTCCTGTAACTGCGGGTTACAAGGTTAAAATCAGATTTTTTCCGGCTTACATATTGTGCATGATGATCGACGTTGCTGTACTCGTTAATATCTCTCATCCAGGCAAATGAATACTCATTTAAGAGATCTATAGTCCACTCTCCTGTAAGAACGTCAATTGTGGAGTGGTTTAACATATCTGGTATGCAATCAGGTTCATATTCGGTAGCCTCAACAATTCGCAGAAGTGATTTTGAAAATTGCCGCAGCTGAGACAGTGTTTCAAAACCCATATTCTTTAGACGTTTAAAAAAACGAGCCTGGCGATACTCATTTTCCGAAACCTGCCAGTCAAGAAAATGGGATTCTTCTGCTGCAACCTTAATTGCATAATCTGTATCTGTATCACGCACAAAACTCCAGGGTGTGCTTCCCAGGCTTTGTAAAAAGTCCATGGGTACGCCGGGCAAAAAACCATGCATCAGAAGAGTGGTTGCAGGGTTGTTATAGGCGTTCTCCATAACCATTTTCAGTGAGTTACCCAGATGCGTATTTATATTCAGGCCGGACGGATCCGTTTGGGAACCGCGACGCATGGTATCGTGATTGGCATACCCGGTAATCCATTTTTCTCCAAAATGCAGCTGTTCTTTTAACCGCCACCACTTCGAAACCCAGTAGGTGTATGTATAGGGAGTATTGTATGCAAATATCATAGGCGCCCACTGGAAGGCCCAGGGTTGATTATTCGTTACATCCCGATAGGTAGACGCAAGCTCCCAGTCATCTCGTGGCCACGGTCGGCCGTCCTCAAATATCATCCATGGTTTGTAAGAAACCTCCGCCACATTCTGAGTCACATTACTCATTTCCAGTAAAAACTGGTCATCATGCAAAAGCTTCTCTTTTACTTCGTCATAGTATTTAAAATCCTGAGATCCGTCTACACGAACACCATCAAAGCCATAGTTGATTTTTCTCCGTTGCATCTCCAGAATAATGGCGCGAACCAGGGGATGACGGAACCGGATATCCTGGCCATACATGTTGGGACCGGTAAAGAATATGTCGTGCAGCAGGTCGAGGGCCTGGTTATCTGCATGACCATAGACAACATCCAGCACAACTTTAATGGGTTTTGGGAATGAGTGGGCAGCCTCAATAAACCGTACCAGCTCATCCGGCCTCCCGGACGAGAGAAGAGACGGATTTACGCTTGCAGCACCGAATATAGTGATATCATATCCCCAGTTAAGAACTTTTGGTTTATTTAACCGAACAGTAACTTCTTCCCCGTTTTCGGCAGGAGTGTGGATTGGATCCCAAAAGGTATGATGGCCGGGATGTTCAATGACGGGATCAAGAGGCATGAGTTCAAATGCCTCAAATTCCACAAGATTTTGTTCATCGGGTGTAAGTTCAGTTCCACTATTAATCTTTGATTTAATCTGATTTAACCGATGCGTGAGTGAGTGAAGTGTACCTGTTTTTGTGGCGGTTTGTACGTGGATTTCAAGCAGGTTTACAGCGGGGGAAATCCTTCGTTCGTCAGTATTCTCAAGAGATTCATTCAGGCGGGTATAGTACCCGGTATCTGAGCGGTTTGACAGTGCAGATTCAATATCATAGACTTCGGCCGGTGCATGAATTCCATATGGAAGAGAGTCTGCAAGCGGGTCACGTATGATGGATTCCCGGCCAGACGAATACTGTACTTTCAGCTGGTAGAATGCGCCGAACTGCTCGGAATGTCCGATGGGTATGCCGTCAATAACGGCTGCTGCAAATTCACCTTCGGTTTGTATTGGAAACGAATAATAGTGGAATGAAGCATGCTGCTGAGGTTTTTCGAAATTGAGGTATAGGTTGGGAATAAACAGCTCTATTGTAGTCAGATTTGCAGTTCGTAAATCAGGATGCCAAAAAAGAAAGCGGGCACGGTTTTCTCCTACAACATTGCACCCAAGTTGTTTAGCAATTTTTTGAGCGCGCTGAAAAGAGACGGGAGACTGCAGGTCCGGTTTTAAATCAAAAAGGAATTCCCGTGTTTTATCACTTCGATAGGATATGGATTGATTCATGGCATGATGTGGTTGGTAAAGATCGATTCATTAAGTTTCTACAGAAACTTAAAACATCTGTGATAGCTCCAATATCACAGAAAGCAATTTAAAATAATGGCAGCAGTTAAGATGCTTGGTTAGATGGCGAACACAAATTGCGATTCTGGCCGGTATGAACGGAAAATATGAATACAGTACAGCATCATGCTGTTAATCGCAACGCATGTAAGATCAATTTGTTAAGCCCTGCCCTCGCTATACAAACACCCTGGTAGTGACATTCATAAGGGATAATAGTTTATCGTAAACTGACAGCCTTCCAACGAACCCGTTCTAATCTAAAAAAATCACGAGCAGAGAAGCACAATATAGGTGCTGAGTTTAAAAAAACGAATTCAAATTTTAAGAATGTTTAATACAATTTCCGCTTCAGGAAATTTTAATACTGGCAGACATCGTGTAAATGCTGATGAAAACGCACGGAGTGAGCAGGGGAGATGAGATTTGTCGTTATCTAAGATCTAAATCTTGATTGATAAGCAAAAATGTTCATCCTTCATTGCCTCTCTCATGGGGACCCCTTGCGTGGAATGGGGGACACTCCAGATGAAACTCCATTATAGTTCAAAAGAAATGAATTTTAAGATGATACCTTGTGGCATCTGACCTGAGGCAGCTCATTATTAGAAATGCAAGTAAATGGACCCCAAAACGTTGTTGATCTCAGCCGGCTTCCTGAACAGGAATACCAAAATCTTTTGCTGCCCATTGCAGGTATTTATAACGCACCTTCCCGATGTTCTCATCAAGATTATCAAGTGTCCAGTCCTCGGTGGAAATGGGGGGATGAATATGGGCGGAAATATCGCCTTTTTTTGTGAGTAGCGATCCTCCGGCATTTAAGCGCTGATTTCCTTCAAAATAGACAGGAACGACTGGGTACCCAAGAGCCATGGCTGTTCTGAACGGTCCTTTTTTGAATGGACCGATAATACCGGAGTGCTTTCTTGATCCCTCGGGCGCAGCAAAGACAGACAGTTTTTTTCTTTTCACCCGGTCATAAGATTTCTGAAGTGTTGCCACCGCTTCCTGTGAGTTTTGCCGTTTGATGAATACCTGACCGGTAAGCCGGCCAAGAATGAAAAAAAGCGGATTATACTGAAGCTCCCATTTTGCAATAAACCGAACCCGCGGCAGCCCAAGAGCGAGAATGGTAAACAGGTCGAGCGTAGAGCTGTGGTTGGATATAAAAACTGCCGGGGCGGGAATGGATTCGGTGTGTTCACGAATTGAAAAACGGACACCCAGTATGAAAAAAACCGGGTAGGCGAGGGCCGGTGCAATTTTTTCAACGATGAAGTTTGTGAGTTTTCCAAAAGAGATAAACAGCATCAGAAGTATAACGGGAGTCATAAGCAACAAGAGAAGGAAAAACACCACCATGGCCAGAAGCGAGCGTGCTATTCGTTCAGGGGTTGCTCTCATAGTGCGGGATTATCTGAATGCGTCTTCAAAATGGTTGATATCAGGAGCCTCATTACCTTTTTGAACAATGGCCACAACATCAAAGCGTACCCTCGCTGTGTCCATTTTACGTTCGTACACCCAGGCTTCAGCAGCCTGCTTTATTCGCTTCTCCTTTTGATGTGTAACATACTCTTCCGGTCTGCCGAAAAACGTGTTTGATCGTAGCTTCACTTCCACAAAAATAATTTGAGTGTGATCGTACGCAACAATATCTACTTCTGCTTTTTCAAAAAAATAGTTTCGGTCCAGAATCAGCCAGCCTTTCGATTCCAGGTAAGCGGCTGCAATCTCTTCGCCTTCGTTGCCTATGTCCCGGCCGGTTTTTGACATATTAATCACCGGAAGTTGTGGTTTCAGAATCTCCTTTCAGAGATTGATGGGCCTCCGCAAGCTTAACCAGCTTCTTCAGAAATTTAAGATTCTTTTTATTGATGTAGGGAAGCATCGCCTTAGTAAAACGGTCGAACATTTCAAGAAATTCTATGAAGCTTTCTATGCGTTCTTTAAACTCCTGCTCCTCTTCGGTTAACTCGCCGCCCGTTTCAAACAGCTCAAGGCACTCCACCAGGTTTTGCTGGATGGGTGCCACTTCGCGCTGTTGCCTTTCATGGATAAGCACCGCCACGATGTTCCAGACATCCTTTTCAGCCGTGTAATAGTCTTTACGTTTACCCGTAAAATGAACCTTGGTAATCAGTTGCCACTGCATCAGGTTACGCAGGTTCATGTTTGCGTTTCCCCGGCTTATATGCAGCCGTTCCATGATTGTATCCGTATCCAGCGGGTCGCTTTCGGCGTAAAGCAGGGCGTGAATCTGGGCCATAGTTTTATTAATGCCCCAGGCTGATGCCATTTCGCCCCAAAGAAGTACAAACTGCTCTGATGCCTGCTTAAATCGTTCGGATCGTTGTGCGGACATGTTATGTAGTTATTCGCCGTTTTTTTTGGTATCAGAAGCAGAGCCGGAGTCTGATTTGGCAGATGTTTCAGAAGTGTCGCTTGAAGACGCTGAAGTTTCTGAAGTATTTGCCGCACCGTTTGATTTAGAGGAAGCAGACTTTGCACCGTTTCCGTTTTTGTAGTCGGTTACATAAAAGCCCGATCCTTTAAAAACAAGACCGGATCCGCCGCTGATTAGTCGCTTAACGGGCTGACCTGTAGTCGGGCATTCCGTTAACGGATCTTCCGACATGGATTGGAATACTTCAAATACTGTACCGTCTTCCCGTTTATATTCGTACGTAGGCATAAAAAATCACATTAGGTTTCTGTTTATCAGCGTAAAAAGCAGCATAAAATGTGCCAAAGTGTACAGGCCGATCAAATTGGCGGATTTGTGATTTAACCGCGAAGGCCGCTAAGGTACGCAAAGTTTCTAGTGTAAATAGATTAATAACTTGAAAGAGCTACACTAATTTTAATGATGGTGGTGCCAGTGAGTTAACCGCAAAAGGCCGCTAAGGTACGCAAAGTGTTTATACTGGATAATTGAGTTCTCCTGCAAGCCGGGCAAATAAAGTTATAATGGCACTTGCTTTGAGTGAAGGGTTAAGTGATTTTTTTGCTTTAGCCGACGATTCAAATTTAAATCTGAAATCTGAATATTAGCTCAGCGAGCTGAATCCTTTTTGGAGCCTGTTTATTGCCTCGCGAAGCTGATCCATGGAGGCTGCGTAACTCATTCGTATGCCACCGGGTTCACCGAAAGCGTCGCCGGGAACGGCGGCCACGCCATTTTCTTCCAGCAGATACAGGCAAAGATCTGTAGAGGTTTTAATTTCTTTTCCGCCGGGTGTGGATTTACCCAGAAACGCACGGATATCCGGGAATAGGTAAAATGCACCGGAGGGCGTGAAGCAATCCACTCCTTCAATATTATTCAGCGCTTTAACCATATAGTCTCTGCGCTCTTTGAAGGCCTCCCGCATTTTCCCAACCGGTACCATTGTTCCGGTGTAGGCTGCAAGACCGGCTTTCTGAGAAATTGATGAGGGTGCGGACGTTTCCTGGCTTTGTATTTTAGCCAGTGCTTTTATAACAGGTTCCGGTCCTGCGGCATACCCAAGGCGCCAGCCGGTCATCGCAAAACCTTTGGAGAAACCATTTATCAAAATGGTGCGGTCCTTCAGTTCAGGTGCTGCGTTCAGAATGCTGACATGTTCGCCGTTAAACACAATATATTCGTAGATCTCATCCGAAAAGATGAGGATGTCGGGATAGTCTTTTAAAACAGCGGCAATCTCTTTAAGCTCTTTTAGCGTGTAGCACGTGCCGGTAGGGTTTGAGGGAGAGCAGAGGATCAGGGCTTTCGTTTTGGGGGTGATATGAGCCCGGAGCTGCTCTGCCGTCATTTTAAACTGATCGGCAAACGATGTCTGAACGGCAACAGGGGTACCCTGCGCCATTTTTACCATTTCGGGGTAGGAGACCCAGTAAGGGGCCGGGATCAGTACTTCATCTCCGGGATTGATGGTTGCCAGCAGCGAAAAGCCGATAGACTGCTTTGCCCCGTTGGAAAGTACAATTTGGTCGGGAGAGTATCTCAGGTTGTTGTCGCGTTTCAGTTTGGCGGCAATGGCTTCCCGGAGTTCCGGCATCCCGGTATTCATGGTGTAGCCGTGAAATCCATCGGTGATTGCTTCGATAGCTGCGTTGCAGATGTGTGCCGGAGTTTTGAAATCGGGCTCACCTGCGCTCAGGGAGATAATCGAAGCGCCCTCCCGGGAGAGCTGCTTTGCCCGGCCGGATATTTTCAGGGTTTGAGATTCCGAAAGTTGTTCAGCGCGAGTAGAAATCATGAAGACAATATTTATTAACGAAATACCAGTTTAGTTAGAACCTGAATGATAGCAAAAATCTGCCAAAGAAGAGTGAGCAAATCGTTCCTGTTTTGTAAAGAAATAACAATACATATCCATTTTAACCGCCAGTAAACTATCAAAGTAGTTTCAGGGCTGATGTTAAGTCAAAAAATGAATGGTCGGATAAGCATAAAGGAGATCGGATGAATTTTTTAAAAAATGGTAGCGCCACAGGTGTGATATATTCTGAGAATGAATTCAGAATTCGAAAGATACCGCACCTGCTACTGTGCTTCCCATACTATTGGCCATTTTTCACCCCGGTATCACTGCTTGATCCCAGGAGGGGGCTAGGGGTATACCTTCCTGTAACGGGCTGACATTATCCATATAATTTTTAAATCAGTAAACATGTTGAAGTAAAGGCTAATTTTTCAACTCTTCTATGTTACTTTTGGACCGCCAAAAGTAACCAAAAACTCCCGGCTGTGATTGCCCCGAAGG
>JAWLEH010000145.1:0-7351 GCA_041686215.1 Balneolaceae bacterium
GATAAAAGATGATCGGAATGGTCAGTGAAAAAACATAGTAGCTTGAAGCAGGGATAGATCCCAGACCGCGCAATATGATTGGATAAATTGAATTAATCTTTTTTCAATGAGCAGAGACGAACAAAGAGAATTATTCAAATGGCAGTGGCCTCTTGCCGGAAAGTACCCTCTGAATAACGAACATGGAAGGGTTGGAAGTTGGGTTAAAAAAGATCTGGAATCTTCTGACAACTTTTTGATTCTTACAGGTTTCAGTTCCCTTGAATACCTGATAGAACAGATCGGCGATGAGGAAACCTGGCTGAATAGATCAATTACAATTGTTTTAGGTAATGAGCCTATCATCAGGGATGAGCTATTCAAAAAAAGACTCTCCAAAAAGAAGAACACGTTTTCCTATCAAATTGCGGATTATTGGCTCGAAAAGGGAATATCCATCAAGCTTAATGGCCCGCTTCTGTCACTGATCAAGGGAATTGAGGATGGAAAGGTAGCTTTCAAGATTCACCCAGATTTACACGGAAAGGTGTATGTAGGTGATCACCACCTGATGATGGGGTCAAGTAATTACTCCTATTCAGGAATGGCGTTGCAGGCTGAAATCAACGTGCGGTATAAGAAAAGTGATCCCGAATATGATGAGTTAAGCGGGATAGCCCGCCATTATGAGTCAGAAGCGAAGAGTTATAACGACGACCTGCTTGCTCTGCTAAGAAAACTTCTTCAACTGGTAGATTGGGAAGAGGCATTAGCCCGGGCAGTTGCTGAGCTGTTGGAAGGCGGCTGGGTTGATAAATATTTCCAGGATTTAAATCCCGGTCAGGTATTCAACTTGTGGCCCACACAACGACAGGCCATTGGACAGGCTTTGTTCATATTGGACAATGAAGGAAGTGTGTTGATTGCGGAGCCAACCGGGTCCGGAAAGACCAGGGTCGGTGCGCACCTGCTTGCCGCTCTGTTGAACCGTTTTTGGCAACAGGGACGCGGGAACAGGAGTAAATACAAAATTATTGCTCCTCCACTGGTTCTTGATAATTGGCAGGGTGAGTTGGACAGGCTTTACTTCACCGTTGCACATCCCATATCCCACGGCATATTAAGCCATCTAACAAGTTCAAAGAACCGATCTCATCTAAAGGATATTCAGGAAGCGACTGTGCTGCTGGTTGACGAAGCACACAACTATCTGAATATGATGTCCAACCGGTCTCAGACAATCAAAAATAATAAGGCTGATCATGTGGTTCTTTTTACAGCCACACCGATAAATCGAAAATGGAATGATCTGCTTCGGATGGTCGAACTGCTGGGTCTCGATAATTTATCGGAATCGGCCTACAAGGCTTATAAAAAGCTGAAACGCACACGGAATAGCGCACAGCCCAGTTTGGACGTGCTGGAGCAGCTCAAATCGTATTCACAAAAATTTATTGTCAGACGAACCAAGCGGGAAATTAACGAAATCATTGACCGAAGGCCTGAGGCTTTTACTGATCAGTTCGGAAAACACTGTCGATTTCCAAAACATGTCTGCAGTATTTATACAGTTGAGCAGAGTGAAAAGGATATCGACCTGGGGAAACAGATTGATCTGTTGTGCGGTCAACTAAAAGGCATCCTATACTTAAGACGATTAATACTAACCAAAAAACAAATCAGAGAAGGAGCCGATTCTCAAAGCTTTGTTAATAATCGGATTAAATCTGCGGCAGCACTTTCACGCTATAACATAAAAAACTGTTTAAGATCATCAAGGGCAGCATTAATTGAACATCTATTAGGCACCGAAAAAGCCTGCCAATGGGCGGAAATCGGGACTATTTCAAAAACAGATTCAGGCAATATACTGTCAACATTAAAGGAGATAGATGGACTACCTAAAATCAAAAATCTTGATGATAGACATTTACCGGATTGGCTAAGAGATAAAGAGCTGTATCGGAATGCTGTTGATGAGGAGATTAGATTACTGGAGGAAATCGTTGATTGTGCAAAACAGATGAGTGATCGGCGGGAACGATCGAAGGCAAAATTCTTGACCGATTTGGTGGCGGATCAGAGTCACATCTTAGCTTTTGACGGTATTGTTATCACTCATTACGTGATAGAGCGAATCTTACAAAATTATATCTCTGAAAACGTCACGTTGGCTATCGCAACAGGAAGCCAGAGTAATAGCGGGAAAGATGAAATTCAGGAATATTTTCATTTGTCATCGGATAGTGAGTCAGTGATAGGGCTCTGCACTGATGCCTTATCTGAAGGTGTAAACCTGCAGAAATCATCGGCAGTTGTATTTCTTGACATGCCTACCGTCATTCGTAAAGCCGAGCAACGAGCAGGCAGGGTAGATCGGCTTGATAGTCCGCATAAGAAAATTGACATCTTTTGGCCTGATGATCACGATGTGTTCAAGCTGGAGGCTGATCAAAAATTTATCAACCGTCATGATCTGGTCAGTACGGTCATTGGTTCCAATATTTCGGTTCCGGAAGAATTCTATTCCAATGGCACCGAAAAGATTGCACCAGAGGAGATGACGAACCTTTATGAAGAAAGGCAAAAAGAGGATAAAGAGTGGGGTGGTGTTGATGATGCGTTTAAACCGGTGAGAGAGTTTATAGAAAGCGGCGGATTAATTGATCAAGATCTCTATGATCAATATAAAGAGTTGACTGCCAAGGTATTGTCCCGCATTAGCATTGTAGAGTCGAATGATAGCTGGGCCTTTTTTGCCCTGAAAGGAACGGAAAAGAGGGCGCCTAAGTGGGTGCTGATCCAGAATGGCCATGAGTTAATCAGAGACCTGCCTGAAATCTGTTCATTTTTGAAATCAAGGCTGCCTGGGAGTACAAATATCAAAACGAGATCACGGGCTGTAGATAGGTCAGTAAATAAGTTTGTGGGGCTACTCAATAACGGTCAGCTTCAATTGCTGCCAAACAAGAAGCGGCTGTCTTTGATAATATTCGAAGATTTACTCCAAAAATGGATAAAACTTGAGGAGCAGAAAGATGATTCGGACAAGAGTTTAATAACGATCTACAAGGACTTTCAAAATCTCTTCAAAAATCATTTCAGTTTGTCGGGACATTCTATCGATTGTTATGAATTCAGTCAGCTATGGCTTGATCTGCTGCATCCATACTTTTCGAAAGCTGAAGAAGCTCAAACAAACCGACGCTCTAAACACATTAATAGCCTCAGGGACTTGAAAAAGTGGTTGGCAGATCATCCGGTGTCCAAAGAAGACTTAGAACAGCTATGGGAAAACCTTCCTGTTGAAGAACCATTGGATAGGCAGGTGGCAGCTGCGATCATTGCTGTTTCGGAGGATGAGATATAGGTTACAGATAATTAGTTTTTTGGAACTACAGAAAACGTTGTGGGTACGATGTAGTTAGCGTACCTCAATTATTTTCTCTCCTGATACTTTTTGGCGTCAATCCCGAGAGAAACCTCGGGACCAAAAACCGCCAGGCTGTGGAATTGCTCGCTCGGAGGTTATGCTTCGCTATGGGATGGAACACCCATCGCCTTCGCTCCGCTTCGGCACTTCCCTTTTTAGGGAAGATTAGCAATGGTCCATATCTCTCATTGCTTGCAATCAACGATCGATCCGGTAGGCTATTTACAAGCAATCCCATACGCTCCGCAGAACCTGCCCGCCTCGCTCCCAATTCCAAGGCTGGTACATTCGGAAATTGCAAACGGTTTCAAATGCATTACAACGTTTAGGAGACTTTTGAGCTCGAGAACGATGAAGGATGTAGGGAATCTGGAGTTACAAGTGGACCTGCGGTCTAATATTTCAGGGTGAAAGAGGGGCAATGTTCTAATGACTTTGTTTATTTATTTATCCACAATGTTTCCGGTAGAACCTATTTTTCTTTGAAAAGTACGACCTCATACATTTACCCACAAAGTTTCCTGTAGATCCAAAAAGTTTAAGATAACTGTGCCTGAGGAGCTGATAGAAGAATCATGAATTTAAGAAAGGCCCTTTACGTTAAACAGGTCACCTGTTTTTAAACGTTTGACGACGGGTTTTGAGAACCTCTATGTTTATTAAGCAATATCTATCTCGTTATTTTTCGATAATTCCAATTCTCTTCTCAAGAATCTCTTTGTACACATCCTTCATTTCACCCGATAGAAATGACTTTTCAATGGTCCGGTGGAGCAACTCTTGTTTACTGAGTAAGCCTTCTTTGATGTTTTGAATCTGTTTGGTGTTCAATCCAATGGTGATTCCGAACTCTTCAAATGATTCAGGATTGAAATTGCTCTTCTTGCCTGCAAGTGTGAGTGCAAGCTCCTCCGGATCTTTCTCCTCAGGAATCACCAGGCGGGTATTGAGCAGATCGTAGCCGGGGGCCAGTTTCCAGCCGACTACGGGATCATTAAACAGCGAGAAGTTCTTCAGATGCATATCACCGTTCCCTGTGATGAAGGAGAACAATACCAGTTCGTAGAAGCGTGTCAGGTCAAAAACCGGGTTTGCTGAAAACTGTTTAATGACTTTCGCCATCTGTTCATGCGAGCCTTTGTATTTGTCTTCGGTTAACCGGCCGGTAAGCTGACACATATCCTCCATGGCGAATTTATTTCCCTGATCATCACGGTCAATACGTCTTGTTATGTAGGCCAGCTCACCGGATGCAAGGTGGATCAACCCATAGGGAACCGTTTTGAGTCCGGCAGCTTCAGCCAGCATCATGGTACAGTGCTCGTTTTCCGGAAGTCCCTCCCATTTGTTTGAAGGGGGTTTTAGAATAAATCTTCCCCAAAGGCCAACGATAGTCAGTTTATTTGCGGATTCAGCTTTTCGATCAATTTCCAGGGATAGCTTGGTTTGAACACCGGGAACCGTTACCCGCTGATGGACAGATTTCTTAGCCAGTACATTTAGCTGATCAAGTTGAACATCTAAAACCGGCTTATTTCCAGTTTCAAACAGCTTTTTCAGGCATTTTTCGTGGTATTGTTCACCACTGTCTACCGGATTTGCGCAGATCAGACATCTGTTCATGCTTCCCTCACACTTACGTGGCCGATGGTGTCACGACAGCTTACCAGCAACAGTCCCATGCGATCCTTTGGGTTTACTTTCCAGGTCTCTTCAACGACATCCAGCAGCCAGCCTTCCGGTATCAGTCCATCAAAGAATGGAAACAGAACCTGTGAATCATACGGATCTTTTTGAATTGGAAGAGTTAAGCTAACCGGCTCTGCATCTTTTTGTGAGAGGTATTCAGAATCGTATTTAAACCTATATCCAGTCTCTGTCTCTTCAAGTATCCCGGCTTTGGTATCATGAACATAGATGTCTGCTTTTCTATAGCTCATCGCGGTCCTCTATGTTTATGGGTCCCATTTTATGCCCAAAAAGTGCGAGCACCTGGTTCACCTTGTCCAGCCGCAGGCTCTCTTTGCCCTGTTCCAGGTCCCGGACAAACCGCAGCCCAACTCCCGCCCGGTCAGCCAGTTCCTGCTGGGTGAGTCCCAGTTGTTCCCTTCGGGTCTTTACAAAATTGATTAGTTCATTTGTGCTACTCATACTATACCTGATCGGGTATAAAGTTAGTTTATTTAGCATAATTATACCTGATCGGGTATAAAAAAGCAATAGAGGAGTGGATTATACCTTTTCGGGTATAGAGAACTGTGTGAATTTTATCAAAAGAATCGCTTTGCTCACTTTTAAGCTTGTTCACGAATCGTGAATAGATGGTGCCTGTATATCTAACGTATATGTAATTTGAATTGCAAACTATATTTCTTGTACATGAGAAAGTAAGTCTTTTCAATCACTACGTTAAGAAACGCCAAAGTCATTTTGGAGATAACTTAGACCAACTGGCTGAATCTACCTTCAATGTTGCTATTCATCTATTTTGTTCATTAATTACGCATGTTCACGATTCGTGAACAGACTAAAAAAGTGAACAAATGAATCAAGCTATCCTCGAAAAAGCACTTGCGAATCTTCCCACAGAGATCGGTCATATGACTGAATGGGAGGCCTATGTTCCTGAACACAATTATAGAGTTGATGCCAGGGTGACATTTAACCCACATAAAAAGAAAGCCATTGTCCGACATGCGGAAATCAAAAAGGAGATTCGTAAACACCATATTCCACAATTGAAGGAATTACAAGATAAAGTAGGCCCGCTGATGCTGGTGGCCGAACGGTTATATCCCAACATCAAAAAGCTCTTGAATGAGGCGGGGATTGATTGGATAGATGTGGCTGGAAATATTCATTTAGAAGAAGGGGAAACCCTTGTATGGATTGATCGTCACACCACAACTCCCGTTCAGCAAAAGAAAAACAGGGCCTTTACCAAAACCGGACTAAAAGTCGTTTTCCTTTTTCTTCATGATGAAACCTGGCTAAATAAAACGTATCGGGAAATAGCTGAGGCTGCGGATGTTGCATTGGGAAACATCAAACACGTTTTGGATGGGCTGAAAGAGCATGACTTTGTATATGCCAAAAACGAGGATGTTCTTAAGCTTAAAAACAGAGAGAGGCTTTTAGATCAGTGGATCACGGCCTTTGCGGATGAACTCAAACCCCGTATCCAAAAAGGCAGATATAATTTTATAAATAAAGAGGCCGGAAAAAACTGGAAGAACCTGCGACTGGGTGAGCAGGATCAATGGGGAGGTGAGCCGGCAGCTGATCTCTTAACGAATGATCTCAAACCTGTGGAGTACATACTCTATACCAAAAAGAATCGGGCTGAACTCATGAAGGAGCTCAAACTAATACCTGATAAAAACGGGAAAGTTGAAATCAGAGAACCTTACTGGACAGTAGAACAAAACCTTCCAAATATAGCTCCTCGTCTTGTTGTTTATACTGATTTAATGATTACCGGTGATCCAAGGAATATCAAAATAGCTAAAGAAATCTATGCGGAAGCCACTACAGATAAAGCTTAAAGATCTACGGCAAGATCAGCTCCAATAACAGCTACAGGTAGTAGAAAAAGTATTCATGCAATGCTAAAGTCTACATTTAATGAAGCGTCTGGTCGCATTTATTCCTTTGATTTAACCGGCAAATGAACCAGCAATAATTGAAGATATAAAGTTCATAAGGTATTGTAATACAATATCTTATATAGATATAAGAACCGGCAAAATAACCGCAATTATTTCACTTTGATTAAGTTTTTGGATCCAAAGTCGTTTTCGTGAAGTTGAATCATAAATACTGCCATTGTATATTAATGGCAGTAAAATTGATTCAAATGAAAGAAATTATAAATTACATAAAGAGGCAGGGCGGATATGCCCGAATGTCGGAACTCCGAAGCGCTGGGTTTCAAACCAG
>JAWLEH010000146.1:0-7319 GCA_041686215.1 Balneolaceae bacterium
ATCGCAGCATCATGGAAACACAGATCTCGCAACACTGGGCACAATGGTGGGGTTTGTAATTATGATGACACTGGATGTAGCCCTCGGCTAAATACTCGTGTAAAACTGTACCTATTCGCGTATGACTACCCCATCTTTCTTTACCTGGCGCACTACATTGCCCGAAGTTACGGCATAGAATGGAGTAATGGGAAAGCCGGTTTTACGAACTGCCTGTGCGGTCCATTTGTTCGATGTTTTTGGAAAGTAGTAGAACCCATTTGCCTCGAAAAAGGCACTTTCGGAGTAAAGACCTTCTGCTACAAAACGGATTTGATCCTCTTCCAGGGAAAACTGGCCGGCGATGTGAGACGCAATTCGGTTTGCGCCTTCTTCAGTTATGTGGATTTTTACGATTGTACTTGCCGTAAAATACCGGTCAACCGGGCGGCTGATTCCCACAACATGTAGTACGCTTCCGGTTGGCAGCAGGGCAGCGCGAAGGGCCAGCCATACACCTGCTTCGCGGTCTGGGTAATACCGGTTATCTCCCCATCCAATCATATAGAGTTCTCCATCGGGGAGACGGGGGTGCCCGGGGAGTCTGTTTTTGAAATAATTGGAATGCATTGCAATTCCAACATGCCAGCCATGACTTATAACATATAGAGGGACTTCTCTGAGGTTTTCATCAGGCGGATAAATGTCCTGAACTGGTTTTAAACAACCGGTGAGAACCAACAAACCTAAAAAGGCAACCACGATCAGGATGCGGAATGAGGCTTGAGGAATCATTGTGTATCAGGCTTGCTTAATAGTGGGTAGAAAATAATATACCCGGATTTACACTAATACCCTTTATAACGGTCAACTCTGTGGTGTAGCGGCTGGTCCGAAAGCATACGTTTATAATTGTCCAGTAGCAGCTCGGCAACTTTCCCGGGTTGGGTCAGGGATGCCACGTGTGGGGTAATGGTAATCTTTTCCCGGCTCCAAAATGGATGTGATTCCGGCAAAGGCTCTTTTTCAAAAACATCGAGTGTGGCATGATTCAGTATGCCCATATCCAGCGCGTAGATTAAATCCTCCTCCACAAGATGCCGGCCGCGGGCAACATTGATCAAAAAGCCGGGAGAGTTGAGCTTTTTTAACAGTGAGAGGTTGAGAATATCTTCTGTTTCGGTTGTAAGAGGCAGCAGGCATACCAAAATATTTGTGGCTGCAAGAAACGGGTCCAGTTGGTCTTTTGAATAAGTAATAACATCGGGGATAGATTTTTTCGACTGAGACCAGCCGGATACATTAAAACCATTGGCTGTAAGCCGTTTGGCCACATCTTTACCGATTTCACCTAATCCCATTACACCAATCATCAGTTGGTCTTTTTGATAGTGTATGCGAGGTTTCCAGTCTGCCCAAACCTGCTGCCTGTTGTAGTCATGCAGCCTGCGGGTCATTGCAAAAACCGACATCACAATATAATCACACATTTGATCGGTGAGCGAGGGTGCCACCACCCGTGTAAGCGCAACCTCTTTAGGAATAGAAGAGTCTTTTAACAGATGGTCTGCGCCGGCGCCAAGTGAAGAGACCACCCGAAGGTTGGGATACTGGGAGAACTGGTTTTTAGGTTGCTTCCAGGCCACAGCAAAAGTCACCCGTTTCAATGATTGAATTTCGGGCCAGATTTCCACATCCAGATTGCCGTCAAGGTCGAGCAGCGCATCCCGAAAGGGTTCCATATTTCGCGTTCTCGAAATAAGAAGTATGGACATATAATATAGCAGCCTGTTTAAGTTGAATGATTGGAAAGATAACTGAATCAATTCAAATCGGGAAAAAATGATTTATAGTTATTTGCACTTTTAGGATTTGCAAGTGAGAGCTTATGCACATATATTTTACATATTAATAAAGAAAAAGCCATGATCATACAGGAAAATATAAATTCAGCACCTGCCGGTAAACCTTCTCCAACTGCACAAACGCGAGAAACCGGGTTTCCATCACCGGCGGCTGATCATAGGGAATGCAGGCTGGATCTGCATGAACACCTTGTGAAAAATAAAAGCGCTACATTTTTTTGCCGAATCAGGGGGCGCGAAGAAGAGCCACTGGGTTTTTATGATGGTGATCTTTTGATCGTGGACCGGTCTCTTGCCTTTAAGCATCATTCGTATGTTGTAGTGGCTCTGGAGGATGAATTTCGGGTGTGTCGTCTGTGGAACCGAAAACGGTGCTGGTCACTTCAAACGGCTGAAAACAAGTTCATTGCTTTGAACCGGGGTGAATATTCACGGAACATGTTTTGGGGTGTGGTTTCGCATGTAATCCACTCCTGTATTTGAAGGTTTGTAGATGTATTATGCTCTGATCGATTGTAACAATTTCTATGCCTCCTGCGAAAGAGTGTTCAACCCGTCTTTAAGGCAAAAACCACTTGTTATCTTATCGAATAATGATGGATGTGTGATTGCCCGCTCAGATGAAGCCAAAGCAGTTGGGGTAAAAATGGGCATACCTGAATTCAAAATCCGTCCGTTAATCTCATCCGGAAAAATTGCGGTTCGCTCATCCAATTATGCGCTTTATGGCGATATGAGTTCTCGTGTGATGGAAACACTGAGAACCTGTACACCCGATATTGAAGTCTATAGCATTGATGAAGCGTTTGCGGCTCTTTCCCCGGGGTATTGCCGTTCATTGAAGAGTTACGGAGAGTGGATCAGAAAGCGGGTGTATCGCTGGACCGGAATTCCGGTTTCTGTTGGAATAGCGCGATCCAAAACTTTGGCTAAGTTGGCTAATGAACACGCCAAGATAAACAGAGCGTACCGGGGTGTTTTTGTTGCTGCAACTATAGACTCAGAAGAACAGTTGCTGCACCAAACTGCTGTTGAGGACATTTGGGGGATTGGCCGAAACTATGCTAAAAAGCTGAGAGGATTTGGTATTCGCACAGCTTTTGAACTGACTCAGCAGCCGGATTCCTGGGTCAAAAAACAAATGAAGGTTACAGGGTTAAGAACCGTATGGGAACTTCGGGGCACACCTTGCCTCTCGATAGAACAAAGCACAGACCCCAAAAAAGGAGTTTTGAGTTCCCGTTCATTTGGTTCAACTGTTCGCCAGTTAAGTGAGATAAAAGAAGCTGTTTCACTGTTTGCGAGTCGTACTGCAGAGAAATTGAGAGCCGAAAATTCCGTTGCCAATACAATTACGGTTACGCTGGTTACAAGCAAGTATGCCAACCCCGGCCAGCGCTACAAGTTCGGGCATACAGCCGGATTTGAGACGGCTACAGCCGATACACGGTTGATTGCGGGCAGGGCCGCTGACCTTGCCGGCAGACTTTATAATTCCGAAAAAAACTATAAAAAAGCCTGGGTAATGCTTACGGGAATTGTGCCGGCATCAGAGATTCAGGCAAGCTTATTTGATGCTGACAATCTTACAAATAAGAGTCACAAGCTTATGGCCAGTATGGATCGGGTAAATCAGCGATTTGGAAAAGAAACCATGAAGGTTGCAGCTGCAGGCGTGGGTAAAAATCAATCGTGGCAAATGAACCAAAATCACTTAAGCCGTAGATTCACGACCCGCTGGAGTGATATCCCGGAGGTTTCTTAGGATGAAGGCTAAGCATCGATTAGAGCGCAGGATAGTAATTAAGCCTAAGAAGAAAATATATGACCGGTAAAAGCTTGTCTCACGTCAACGATTTAAAGTCCTTAGCACATCATCGATTGAATCACTTTTGAATGGTTTGTTGATCCGGGACAACTATTTTTTCCAAAGAGCTCATCCGGTTGATATACGCCATTCATCAATGCTACAGCCCTAACCTGGTATTTATTCAGGTAAACGTTTTAGAATCTGCTCAATTTGCCAAAAGTGCCTGCGTTGGTGTGCGTCTATAAACAAAAAGAAATCCGTGTAAGAGATCTTTATAAATTTAATAAGAGGGTGATTTCCTTTAATTCGATCAAGATTCCATTTTTCCTTCTCTGCCCGCGACAACAATTCAATAAGTTTGTCCTGAAACTGGATTAATTGGTTAAATGTGTCTGCAGGATTTAAATCAACCTGAGACGGGAACATCGGTTTGATGGTTTTTATACCAAATTTATAGGGAGGTTCAAGGTATTCAGCCACTTTCCTGGCTACGAAACCCGGTGAGAAGGAAGAACCATTCACCGGAACTGTAGTCAGTTCATTCAATGCCTTTTCCATTTGGTTGTAGTACATATCGTTAAATCGAATCAGGTGCTGGCATACTTCAACACAGCTCCAGGTTTCCGGATTTAATTTAAAATTAACAGTATCTGTACTGAGCCCACCGTATTCGTGAACAACGGTTTTGGCGCCTTCGAATCGATCTTTAAGCTGTTGAACCGTTAAATTTTTAGGGATAGACATGGTTTTTGAAGGCTGGTTAGGTAATGTCAGTTTTTTAGATGGTTTTAGTTACTGATCATCCCGAGCGATTGTTTTGTCTCCATTACAGTATTATATGCATCATTGATACGTTCCTCGTCAACCTCTCCGCTTTCTATAAGTTCACTGATTATTTGGACAGCTTCTGGTACGATTTCTCGTTGATAGACTGAATTATTTGCAAAAATGAGGACATCAACTCCCGCATTCAGGGCATCTTTCAGTGATTCACGAAGACCATAGAAAGAACGAATAGCTTCCATCTGCATATCATCCGAAAAGAGGATACCGTCAAATCCAATATCGTTTTGCAGTAGTTCTGTTTGAATTTTTCGGGAAAGTGTTGCGGGACGCTCATCATCAAGATTTTTGTTGAGCACGTGAGCCGTCATTACCCCAAAGGTATGGCCCGATTGCTGTAAATTTCGGTATGGATCCAGCTCTGCATCCTGCCATGTATCTGTAACATCAGCCATTCCTACGTGAGAGTCGTTCCATGCACTACCATGTCCAGGAAAGTGCTTTACAACAGGCAAAACATTTTGTGTGCCATGCTCTTCGATAACAACAGAGACATGTTGTGTTACAATGTCGGGATCTGAGCTGTAGCTTCTTTCAAGCCGCCCGATTACAGGATTATCCGGATTGGTGTTCAAATCAACTATAGGAGCAAAATTTACATTAAAACCAAGGCTGTTTAGCATATCTGCCTGTTCGGTTGCATAAGCCCGGGTAGAGTCGGGATTGTTTAATTCTCCAAGGTATTCAGCCGATACTGTTCGCGGAAATCCTCGTTCTGATTTCAGACGGGCCACTCTGCCGCCTTCCTGATCCACAGAAATCAAAAGTGGAGTATCTGCAAGATTTTGTAGTGATTGGTTCAGCGCCGTCACCTGTTCAGCTGAATCTATATTTCTCTCTGGTGAATTACCGGGAACATGATAGTCGAATAAAATGACACCACCCAGGTTGTGCTCCTCAATATCACGAACGATGTGGAGTGTGTCGGATAGCTCATATCCTTTGAAACCAACCATAAGCAACTGCCCGATTTTTTGTTCCAGCGAGGGGGCTGGCTGTGATTCCGCTTGTTGACAGCCAGTGATAAAAGTGAGAAGGCTAAATAGGAGTAGAGTGATAGACAAGTATTGAATTCTGGAGAGCATCAGATGAATGGTGTTGTTTAATCCGGTTTGTTACAAAATTATGAGTTACCAAGTTACTGAATTATCAGGATGACATCTCGTTGTTTTTAAGGATATAAAGAGTCAATTATAGAAGTTCTGAGTATGCTTGGGTGCCACTACATTAAGATTTTTTAATGTAACATGAGGCAGGTTCAGCTCTCTTGTACATAGTTCGGGCAGTGGAAGTGTAAGCCTACAAATTGTACACTGTCCGTTTCATCGGAATGACAATCTGCAACTGTCTGTAAAGTTTTAATACATTGCACAACCACAGTTTATGAAGTTTGATATCGGGTATGAAGTGCAGACAAAGCAATTTAAACATCAAATACTAAACATAACCTTATGATTGAGAGTAACCGTAATAAAGATCTTGAAAAAAGGATAGAAGCTTATTTGAACGACGAGTTAACAACAGCTGAAGTGGATGAACTTTGGGCTGAGTTGATTGATAATGAATATTATTTCGACTACATGAAGAGTGTTGCTAACCTGAAGAAAATCTCTGAAGAGCGTGAAAAAGAGACAGGGCTTCAAAAAGTGGAATCTCAAAAGAAGGTCTGGCTTTCAGCCGCTGCTGCAATAATATTGATGATTGGTGCTGCAACTATTTTTAACATCAGCACACAATCGGGTGAGATGGTGACACCAATCTCCTCTATTGAACTGGACTACTATCGTTCGGCTGATGGAATGGCATCCGAAAACCTGGAGGCTGAATCCGATGTCGTTCGCCTGGCAATCTCTACTGCTAACACCGGGGATGTTACTGAGGCACTAAGCCTGATCAATGAGGAGCTCGAAAAGACCGATTCCAAGTACGAACAGGCTGAGCTGTTAATTACCTCAGGATCAATTTTGTACAATTCGGGCCGTTTTGATGATGCAATCGAGCGATTTGAAACCGCACTTGAGGTTGATTACAACGACACTATCCTGCGAGAACGTAATCTTTGGTATCTTGGTAATGCGTATTTCCAGGTTAATAAACTGGATGAAGCTAAAGCCACTCTTGAAGAAGCATTTGAGCTTAACGGAGCATACAGCCGGGTAGCACAAAGCTATCTCAGAGCTTTATCCGCAAGATAAAAGATCGTTCGTGTAAATATAAACAACGACAGATAACTATTTTGTACGTAGTGTGAAAGGGCAGGCTGATGATAATCGACCTGCCCTTCTTTTTTTTGGGTTCATATTGATCAGTTTTTTGTCGCTTCCGTTGTGGATCTATTTCACTTCAATATCTTGAATACGTTTCTTTCACAGACTCGTAGAAGGTTTTGCGAAGGCTAATCACAGTTCATGTTAAAACCGTTTATTAAAACCTCTTTGCTTATTTCCGGTAAGGAGATACAGCATCACCGAACTGATCTATTGTAGTGATTTTGAGTCAAGGTAACTCCTGAGTAGCAATACCTTCTCGTAATCATAATTATGATCTGATACTAACGATACGAACGGTTTTTTCCCGGGGATGTAAACTCTCATCCTGATTTTGGAGAACGAACCTGTTTTATGGTTGTGCTATCATTAACTGAACTACCTCAGGAGAGTGCATATGCATAGGGAGAGAGTGAAATGTAGAGCTATGTGGCCAAATACGACCCAGAGAAACCATAAAGAGGCTTCTGTCCAGAGATACTTTATTGGAGACCTGGGTTCGATTAATAATGTGTTTTTTGGAGTCATTTAAGTTCCCTCCTTTTCCCCATAAGG